>DATMUX010000640.1:0-2560 GCA_035563695.1 Acidimicrobiia bacterium | reverse complement strand
CACAGGCCGTGGGGGCCGTATCCGACGGGCAGGCGCCGGAGGAGCTCGCCGGTGCGCGTGTCGATCACGTAGATCTCGGCGTTGTACCGTCCCGAGAGCCAGAGCTGCGTGCCGTCGGGTGAGACGCCACCCATGTCGGGGCTGCCGTGGGGGATGATCCACGTCGCGACGATCTGGCGGGTCGCGGGGTCGAACACCGAGATCGTGCCCGCCACGCGGTTGGAGACGTAGAAGCGCGTGCCGTCGCGGCTGGGGTAGATGCCGTGGGCGCCCGCGCCGGTTGGGATGAACCCGATCTTGGTGAAGGTCGCGGCGTCGACGAGATCGACGCCGCCGTAGTCCTGGTCGGCGACCCAGAACGTCTTCCCGTCGGGCGACAGGCGCACGTCCTGGGGCGATCCGCCGACGGTCAACGCGCCCGTGGCCTGCATCGTGTCGATGTCGACGCGTGCGAGCTGGCGTGAGGCCTCGCAGCTCACGACGGCGGTGCGGCCATCGGCGGTGAAGTCCATGTGGTTCGGGTAGCGGCAGGGAAGTGGGACGCGCTTGATGAGCTTCCACGTGTGGGGATCGCGGAAGTCGAGCGCGTTGTACAGCTCGGGCACGACGATGGCGCGGGTGCCGTCCGGCGTGAAGTACAGGTTGTACGGGTCGACGACGGAGATCGGAACACCCGGCGCTCCTGTACGCGGGTCGATGGGCGTGAGCGCGTTCCCGAGATCGCTGTTGACGTACAACGTGCTCAGATCCCACGACGGCACGACGTGCTGCGGGCGGTCCGGTACCGGGAACTTCCGGATGATCGCAAACGTCGACGGATCGATCTCGTAGACGGTGTTCGACACGCTGTTCGGCACGTACACCCGCAAGGGAATGCCCTGCACGGCCGGCGCGAACTTTCCGGCGAACGCGTTCGCGTACGTGTTGAACGTGGTCGACGTGGTCGGTCCCGTCGACGGGGTACTCGCCGTCTTCGCGGTGGAGGTTGGTGTCGTTCGGTGCGCGCCTCCACTCGAACCGCACGCCGCGGCGGCGACGAGGAGGCCGATGAGCACGGATGCACGCCGCCGACGCGCGCGGGTGTGATCACTTCGCCGCGCGAATGCCTTCGTCAAGGTTCCGCAGTGCGCCGGCTCTGTGGTCGAGTGCCCCACCGGGCGCCGACCTTAGCGGTCGCGCTGCTCGCGTCGGGGTATTCGCCGAGGCCGTGGCCGCGGATCTCGCGCGCGGCGCGCGGTTCTCACTTGAGGATGTTGACGGCGCGCGCGATCACGAGCGCGACGGTGACGACGGAGATCAGCGATTGGGCGAGCATCGTGAGCTTCGCCCAGCGGGTCATGGGCATGACGTCGGTGGGGCTGAACGCCATCGCGTTGGTAAACGACATGTATAGATAGTCCACGAATCCCGGCTCCCAACTCGGCGGTGCGAGCTCGGGGCTGGTCATCTGCGGGAACGTGAAATCGGGATACGGCCGAACGCCCGCGGCCCGTTCGACCGGACCGCCGCGGTCGAACTCCCAGTACCAGAGCCCGAACACGATGACGTTGGTGAGCCAGATCGCGGCGCCCGTCAGGAGCAATTGGGCCGGGTCGCGGATGCCCTCGGCTCGCACGAGATCGACGATCAAGCGACCGGCGGACGCGGCGTTCGACAAGCTCATGACCGCGATCAGCGCCAGGCTCGCGATCCGCAGCAGTCGCCCGCGCCGTTCGAGGCGAGCAGACTTCGCGACGAACACGCCGATCAACAACAACACGGCGAGCCCGGGCAGCACCCCGCGGGGACGGTTCGCGACGCGCCCGGGAAGCGCGACCATCAGCGCGATGGCCACCAGGACCGCGACGGTGACCTGGACCCGTGGTTCCTCTCGCGTCACGCTCCGCCACGCGGCGCCGACGTTGTCCTCGACCGCGTGCACCGCGCGCTGCGGATCGATCAAGCGCTCCAGTCGCCGCAACAGCCCGCGCACCTCGGCACTCTCGGGCTCCGGCACGCTCGCGCCGTCGGCGTCGTGGTCCGGCTCGCCGCCCTCGTTGCTCGCCATGCGGGCAGATTCTGCCGCGGCCGGCCGTTCCCGCGCGGCTCTCGGCGCGGCCGGATACCGGAGGATCGCTCGCGGCCGTCAGCCAAGGCCCTGGACGAGCGCGAAGTACTCCATGAGGAGCCCGCCCACGTACAGGGTGTTGTCACCGGTGGTCGCGAGGTACTGCTCGACGGGAAGGAGCGTGGTCGCGTTCGTCGCGGCGTCGTAGGTGACGGAGATCGTGTGGGGGCCGCGGTTGTCGATCTTGCCGGCCGGTTTCGTCGCGGGATGAGGCGCAGACTTCAGGATCATGGCCAGCGCGGCGACGCCCGCGCTCGGGACGTCGTCGACGGCGAGGTGGAAGTGCGCGGCCGTCCTGACCAGCAGCGCGTACTGGGCATCGGTGTAGTGGACGGTGTAGTGGTACACGCTCGGGTCGGCGCTCACGAGCGCCACCGGCGCGCCGCCGACCGAGGCCGGGTATCCGAGCTTCGCCGCGTCACCGAAAGCGACCACCGCGCCCTGGCGCGTCGC
>DATMUX010000639.1:0-2759 GCA_035563695.1 Acidimicrobiia bacterium | reverse complement strand
CGTCGGTGCTCGAGCCGTACGTCGGCGCCTCGGCGCTCGAGCACCACGGCGTGCGGGTCGTGACGGGCCAGCGCCTGACGCAGGCCGCGAGCGATCTGTTGCTCGGATGGTCCGAAGGACCGCGCACCGGTAATCACTACTACGTGCGTCAGCTCTGGGACGTGAAGGGTCAGGGCGATCCCACGATCATGGACCCCGACAACTTCGTGCACTACGGCGAGCTGTGCGCGTGGGCTCTGGCGCGCGCCCACGCCCGCACCGGTGATTCCGTCGCGATCACGGGCTACCTCGGCCGCGGCGACGTGTTCGACCGCGCCATCGCCGAGTTCGCGGCGCGCTACGCCGACCAGACCGAGAGCGACCACGCGGCCATGCTCGACGCGATCCGCGACGGCCGCCTCGAATCGCGCACCGAGCCCGACACGTCCGACGACGCGTAGCGCCGGCGCCTTCAGTCCTTGCGCTCTACGCGAATCCGGCAGCCGGCGTCGTACGGATCGCGCGCGATGAATCCCGTGATCCGTGCGCCGCCGGCGACGTCGAGCAACCCCTCGGCCAGGCCGCGGTGCAACGCGCAGATCACGCGCGGATCACGGGCCGCGACGTCGGCCAGTGGGCACTCCTCGAGGACGAGGTCGACGGTGCGGCCCCGGTCGGCGCGTCGGGGCACGAACCCTTGCATAGCCGCCTCGGCCTCGAGCGCATCGATCGGATCGGCGCTCGGCCGGCGTTGCGCTTCCTCGCGGCCCACTCGCCGGCCCACCGCGCGCGGCGTCGCCCGCGACGTCGCCACCTCGAGCAACAAGCGGGCGAGGCGTTGATACGGGTCGGGCCGCCGGACGGCGGTGTACAACAACCGGGGCCGCCCCGGGTCGAGGCGATCCTCGACGTGCTCCTCGACCAGCCCGGCGACCCGCAGCTTGGCGAGATGCTGGCGCACGGTGTTGTGGTTGCACCCCAGGGCGTCGGTGAGCTCGGCGATGCTCAGCGCGTCGTCGGAGCGGTCGAGGAGCTCGAAGACCTTGCGGCGCATCGGGACTGCGAGCACCTTGGCCAACGTGACGTCGGGCAAGGTTCGCGATGCCATCGCCGTCAGCTCGCAGCGAAGGTGCCGACCGCGCCTTTCGACGCCGAGGCGAACTTGTGCGTCACGAACGGGTACTTGCCCGGGACCGCGAAGGTGAACTCGACGAAACCCCCTTGTGCCGGCTGGAGATCGAGCGCCTGGCCGCCGCCGTGGTTGGCATCCGGTTGCAGCAAGTACGCACCCTCCTTGTACACGGTGTCGAAGATCGTGCCGATCACGTGGAAGGACGAGTTCTCCGACGGCCCGTCGTCGAGCACCCACACGCGGATCTTCTGGTTCACGCCGACTTTGATCGGACGGTCCGAGTACTGCATCGGGTAACCGTTGAACACGACGGCATCCCATTGCTCGTCGAGCATCTTCGTCAGCGCCGCCGGCTGCGACGGGTCGCTCGAACGGTACAGCTCGGACTGGAGGAGCACGTACTCGTGATCGACCGGCGGCAGGTTCGGCGGGTCGATGATGATCGCACCGTACATGCCCATCGCGATGTGCTCGAGCACCGGTGGCGTGCCGCAGTGGTACATGAAGATTCCCGAGTGGTCGGCGGTGAACGTGTACACCATCGACGTGTTCGGCTCGATCTGGCGCATCGTGACGTTCGGTGCGACCTTGCTCGCGTGGAAGTCGATCGAGTGCGGAATCGTGCCGTGGTTCACGAGCGTGACCTCGAAGGTGTCGCCCACCTTGCCCCGCAGCACCGGTCCCGGTACCTCGCCGTTGTACGTCCACATCAGCTGCGTGACTCCCGGCGCGATCTCGATCTGCTTCTCGACGATCGTGAGGGTGACCTTGTGGATCGTGCCGGCCGGCTGCGAGTCGACCGGCGCGTTCGGATCGCGGGCTTGGAACGAGTCCGCCGGCGACTGGCCCAACGGGATGCCGGGCGCCGCCGGCTGCGAGCTCGCCCCCGCGGCAACCACGGTGGTGCCGTTCGACTTGTTGAGCACCGTGGCAACGCTCGCGAAGCTCAACAACAGTGCGACGATGACGAACGCCACCATCGCCGTCCGCCACGCACTCGACCCGTCTCGTCCGTTCGTCGACTCCACGGCACACCTCTCTCGTCACGGCTCGCGCGGAGCCCGTGGTATCTCTAGTCAAGAGTAGAAAAACACCCCTCGCCCGGGGAGGGCCCTTGGTCACACACCGCCGGTGCGCTTGGCACCCGCGCCCCGGCGACTACGCTCGATGCGTCGGAATCCGGACGTGGGGGTGTCTCGATGGACGATTCCAGCATCAGCCGGCGCGATACGCTGAAGAAGGCGGGCGTCGTGGGTGGCGTCATCTTCGTCGCCCCCATCGTGAGCTCGATCTCGATGAGCCGAGCGTCCGCGGCGCGGGCGTCGGGCGGCAGCGGGAACAACGACGGCCAGGGTCCGAACGACAACAACCAGCGGTAGACCCGAACGCCGGCGCGAACCTGCGTCGCTCATCGACCGATTCGGTAGTCCATCGACGCCGCTTCATGCGTTCGGGCGCCGCGTAGCGTGGGGCCGTGCGAGCGGCGACGCGCCGGGCAGTCGAGGTAGCGGCGGTCGGGACGCGTCATGGGTTGGCGTCGCTGCTCGATTGCCTCGACCTCGGCGTTCTCGCGCCGCGCTGGCACCAGCCGGCCGCGCGGCGAAGTGGGCCGGTGGCGTTCCATCTCCGCCGGGCGTTGGAAGAGCTC
>DATMUX010000638.1:0-5486 GCA_035563695.1 Acidimicrobiia bacterium | reverse complement strand
CGGGAAGCGTCGTCATCTCGAAGCCTTCTGCAACCGGTAGTCGTCGATGTATCTCCGCACGGTGTGATGCAGGTGCCGCAACAGGACCTCCTGATCGTTCAGCGGGAACGCCCTCACCGGCGTGTTCGACTCGAGCATCGTCTGGGTGGCCTCGAGCGTGTTGCCGTCCTGCAGCCCGTACTCCTTGAACGACACCACGGCATACTCCTGCGCGAGCCGCTCGCGTGCCGTCTTGGGCGGCACGAAGTAGCACGTTCCTTCGAAGATGTGCGTGTTGTACGACGTCGGCCAGTAGTGGTACGTGAGCACCCAGTTCGGCTTCCAGATCAGGATCATGAAGTTGGGGAAGAAGAAGAACGAGTCCTGGCCCCATGAGTTACGCCGTGCCGGGTTCAACGCGGGGGGCAGCTCGTCGAGACCGATGTCGGGCGCGTCCCACGGACCGAACAATCCGCTGCGCAGCTTGCGCTCCATCGGCTTGACCATGTCGAGGTCCTTCGGCGGCGAGATACCTCCCCACGACGACACCATGCCGTGGGGACCGTCGATGCCGTATGCGAGCGCTTCGTATCCGTAGCTCGCGACCTTCGCCGCCTCGTCGGGTTGATATTGGCCACCGTGCAGGATCGGCGCGTGGTAGAACTCGGCGAAGGCGTCGATGAACAGCTTCCAGTTGGAGCCGACTTCCGCCCGGTACTTGTGCACCTGGGTCAGCGCGTGGAACGGGTAACCCTCGAGGCCCTTGGCGAACTCGCCGAGGTAGTCGCGCAGCGACGTGGTGTTCGACGCGTCGAGGTTCACGAAGATGAACCCTTCCCACACGTCGCACTGCGCTGCGGCGAGGCCGTAGTCGGCCTTGTCGAAGTCGAAGAACTCCTGCTCTTGCTGGACGAACGTGAGCTCGCCCTCGAGGTTGTACCGCCAGGCGTGGTACTTGCACTGGAACTGACGGCAGACGCCGCTCGTCTCCTCGCGCGGGTAGTCGCTCCACACGAGCTTGTTGCCGCGGTGGCGGCAGATGTTGTGGAATGCGCGGATCTCGCTGTCCATGCCGCGCGCGACGATGATCGAGGTCCGCGCCGCGTCGAGCTCCTTCGTGAAGAAGCTGCCCTTCTTGGGGAGCTGTTCGACCCGGCCGACGTTCACCCAGGTGCGCCCGAAGATCGCGTCCCGCTCGAGCTCGTAGAGCTCGGGTGACGTCGAGTCGTCGTACGAGACCGGCTCGGTGCCCAGCTCGGGGTAGTGCTGCGTCCAGCTCCCCTCGGCCGGCTTCGGATAGTGCGGCATGCGGCGACTCCTCGGGTGGCGTCGGTGGCCGCATGGTAGCATCGATCTCCGAAAATGAGAAGGCCGTTTCCGCGCTCGAGCGCCGCGCTCGAGGCCGGGAGGAAGGGCGATGGCCGTCACCGACTCCGACCTCTACTACGACCCCTACGACTTCGAGATCGACTCCGATCCGTACCCGATCTGGAAGCGGCTGCGCGACGAGCAGCCCCTCTACTACAACGACCGCTACGACTTCTTCGCGCTCAGCCGTTTCGACGACGTCGAGCGCGCCTCCGTCGACTGGAAGACGTACATCTCGGGGCGCGGGACCCTGCTCGAGATCATCAAGAGCGGCATGGACATCCCGCCCGGGTCGATCATCTTCGAAGATCCGCCGACGCACGACGTCCATCGCGCCCTGCTGTCGCGGGTGTTCACGCCGCGCAAGGTGAGCGCGCTCGAACCGAAGGTACGCGAGTTCTGTGCACGGGCGCTCGACCCGCTGGTCGGCGCGGGCGGCTTCGACTTCATCCGCGACCTCGGCGCGCAGATGCCGATGCGGACGATCGGCATGCTGCTCGGTATCCCGGAGCAGGACCAGGAGGCGATCCGCGAGCGCATCGACGAAGGGCTGCGGCTCGACGAGAGCGGGATGCCCGACGTCGACGGCACGTTCGACACCGGCGACCAGGCGAACGTGTTCTCGGAGTACATCGATTGGCGGGCCGAGCATCCCTCCGACGACCTCATGACCGAGCTGCTCGAGGCCGAGTTCGACGACGTGAACGGCACGCGCCGGAAGCTGACGCGGACCGAGGTGCTGAACTACGTGAACCTCCTCGCCGCGGCCGGGAACGAGACGACGACGAGGCTCATCGGCTGGACCGGCAAGGTCTTGGCCGAGCATCCCGAACAGATCGCGCAGCTCGTCGAGGATCGCAGCCTCGTACCGAACGCGATCGAAGAGTTGCTCCGCTACGAATCCCCATCGCCGGTGCAGGCGCGGTACATGACCAGGGACGTCGAGCACTACGGCACGGTCGTTCCCGAGGGCAGTGTGATGCTGCTCCTGACGGCTTCGGGGAACCGCGATGATCGCAGGTTTCCCGACGGCGACCGCTTCGACATCCACCGCCGGATCGACCACCACCTCGCGTTCGGTTACGGCATCCACTTCTGCCTCGGAGCGGCGCTCGCGCGGCTCGAGGGGCGCATCGCGCTCGACGAGGTTCTTCAGCGCTTCCCGTCGTGGGAGGTCGACTGGGACAACGCCGTGCAGGCGCGGACGTCGACGGTGCGCGGGTGTGAATGCCTCCCGGTGATCACTCCGTAGCGCCGGACGGCCGCGGCGGCACGGATCCCGCGTCGGCACCCGGTTCGAGCTGCACCCCGAAGCTGTTGAATGCCATCGCGAGGCAGGTGTAGGTGCCGACGACGAACACGAGCTCCACGAGTTGCCGCTCGTCGAGCTGCTCGGCCAGCCGGCGCCAGGTTCCGTCGTCGATGCGGTAGCCGTCGATGAGTTGATCGGTCGCCGCGAGCAGGTCGCGCTCGAGCGGGCTCCATCGCTCACTGCCGGCACCGTTGGCGACGGCCTCGACGTCGTCGCGCGTGATGCCGTAGCGCTCGCCGAGCTTGACGTGCTGCACCCACTCGTAGTCCGAGGTGGTGCGGTACGCGACCCGCAGGACCATCAGTTCCCGGTGCCGGTGCTCGAGCGCGGGCTGCCACAACAACACGTTGTTGTAGGCGAGCCACGAACCGGCGAGCGCCGGATGGTGGAGCAGTGTCGTGACACCGTTCGGCGCCGGCGGCGCGTCGGGCGCCGTCGACACGAAGCGCTGTACGACGGACTCGGGGAAAGCCCGGCGCAGCGCGCCGAGCACATCGTCGTTCCAGTCTTCGCGCGGGGGCGGCGCGAGGCGCGGCGCGTGTCCGCCATCGTTCACAGGTACCAGCCGCCGTTCACGTTGATGGCCTGCCCCGTGATGTAGCCCGCATCGTCGGAGCACAGGAACGCGCAGGCGGCCGCGATGTCGTCGGCCGTGCCCGCGCGCCGCACGGGTGTGCGCGCGATCACCGCGTCGAGGTTCGGGAGGTCGCCCCGCGCTTCGGCCCGTCGGGTCATCGCCGTATCGATGAAACCCGGCGGGATGGTGTTCACCGTGATCCCGTGCGGTGCGAGCTCCAGCGCGAGCGCCTTGGTCAGGCCGATGACGCCGCCCTTCGACGCGACGTAGTGCGCCATGCGCGCCGCGCCCGATTGCGCGCTCGACGACGAGATCGTGACGATCCGGCCCCATCCCGCTTCGAGCATGTCGGGGACGGCGCCCTGGACGCAGTGGAACGTGCCGGTGAGGTTCACCGCGAGCATGCGCTCCCACGACTCAACGGTGATGTCGGTGAAGCGCTCGAAGCGGTCGAACCCGGCGCTCGTCACCATGATCGCGATCGGCCCGAGCTCGGAGCGCACGGATGCGAGCGCCTCGTCGACCGCGGCCCGGTCGCTGACGTCGACCGCGGCCGCGAGCGCGGACGCGCCGCCGGCGCGCAGGTCGGCCGCGGCCTGCACCACCGAATCGCCCGAGAGATCGAGCAGCGCAACCGCGTGCCCCTGCTGCGCGAGGCGGCCGGCGATCGCGAGGCCCATGCCCGACCCGGCTCCGGTCACCACGGCCACCCGGCTCATCGGCCCCTCCTCGCCCGCGCACGTTCGCAATGGCGCTCTCGGAATCGGAGAGTACCATTGCCGCAGCGGCCGGCCCCGGTGCGAGCCGGCCCGACCGCGGGAGGACGCGACGGTGCGGATCGGCCTGATGATCGGTCCCGAGAAGGGGCAGTACCGCGAGAAGGTCGCGCGCATGATCGCCGCGGCCGAGACGGCCGAGCGCGAGGGCTTCACGTCGATCTGGGTGCCGCAGGTGCCCAACGACTTCGACGCGCTCACCGCGATCGCGCTCATGGGTCGCACCACGCATCACGTCGAGCTCGGCACCGCGGTCATGCCGATCCAGACGCGGCACCCGGTCGCGATGGCGCAGCAGGCGCTGTCGAACCAGGCGATCTGCGAGGGTCGCTTCACGTTGGGTCTCGGACCGTCGCACCACTGGATCGTCGAGGACATGCTCGGTCTCAGCTACGACCGGCCCGCACAACAGGTGCGCGACTACCTCGACGTGCTGAATGCCGCGTTCGCCGGTCCCGGTCCCGTCGATGTCGAGAACGAGCGGTACCGCATCCACAACCCGCTCGATGTCACCGACATCGCGCCGACCCCGATCCTGCTCGCCGCGCTCGCGCCGCTGATGCTGCAGATCGCGGGCGAGCACGCGTCGGGAACCATCCTGTGGATGGCCGACGAGCGCGCCATCGGCGAGCACGTCGTGCCGCGCATCACGAAGGCGGCGGCCGGCGCGGGACGGCCGGAGCCTCGCATCGTCGCCGGTGTGCCCGTCGCACTCTGCCGCAACGACGAGGTCGACGACGCACGCGCCCGGGCGAACCGCGTCCTCGGGCACGCGGAGTTCTCGCCGAACTATCAACGATTGCTCGACGAGGGTGACGCGACCGACGTCGGCGACATCCTCGCCGGTGGCGACGAGCGCGCCGTCGTGGAGCGCCTGGAGCGGTTCCGCGACGCGGGCGCCACCGATCTCTCGGTGCGCATCCTTCCCCTCGGAGGCGATCGCGAGGACCGTCTCGCGTCGTGGCGCCGGACCGAGGCGTTCCTCGCGTCGCTGTGCCCCGAGCTCTGAGTTCTGCGAGGATCTCGCTCATGAGCGACGAAGGCGTGCTGGATCCCTGGGTCGTCGAGTGGTTTGCCGCAAACCCGTTCGTCGCCCAACCGTTCGACGATCTCTCGCCGGAGATGCTGGCGCTCGCGCGCTCGCCCGTCGGCGCGTCCCCGACGCGCGAGATCGCCAACGTGAGCGACGACGTCGTGGCCGGGATCCCGGTCCGTATCTACGAGCACGACACCGCGCCGACCGGTGTCGTCGTGTACATCCACGGCGGCGCGTTCTGCATCGGCAGCATTGGCCTGATGGACAACGTCGCCCGTGAGCTCGCGCACTGTTCCGGCGCGACGGTCGTATCGGTGGAGTACCGCCTCGCGCCCGAAGACCCCTACCCGGCCGGGCTCGACGACTGCGAAGCCGTGACGCGCTGGGAGCTCGAGAACGCCTCGCGGCTCGGCGCGTCGCCCGATCGCGTCGCGGTCG
>DATMUX010000637.1:0-7027 GCA_035563695.1 Acidimicrobiia bacterium | reverse complement strand
CGGTGGTCGCGATCGTGCTCGTGGTCACCGTGGCGCTCGCGTCCGCCGCGCTCGCGCAGATGCGAAGCGGCAAGCCGATCGAGATACCGGGCTTCGTCGGGTTGCAGGAGAGCGCGGCGCGCGCTCTGGCCGGCCGCTCGGGGATCGACATCGGCGTCGGTGCTCGACCGAACGCTCCGGATCCGCCGGGCACCGTGATCGGGCAGTCGCCGAATGCGGGCGCGTTCACCGGCGACCATCACGTGACGCTGACGGTGTCGTCGGGCCCGGCCAAGGTGGTTGTGCCGAAGATCGTGGGAATGCAGTGGAGCGCGGCGCGCGGCGCGCTCGACGCCGCCGGGCTCCTCTACAACGAGCCACCGAAGCAGACCTACAGCGACACTGCCCCGGCGGGCGCGGTGCTGACCATCGATCCCGGCATGTCCGCGCTCGTCGCGCCCGACTCGTCGGTCACGGTGACGATCAGCGCGGGCCGCGCGCCCGTGAACGTGCCCGACGTGTCGAAGAAGTCATTCGCCGATGCGCAGGCCGCGCTCACGGCGGCGCACTTCCAGGTAAAGCGCGCGCCGGCGGACGAATTCTCGTCGACCGTTCCGAAGGGCGCGGTCACGCGCACGGATCCGCCGAGCGGCCAGGCCGCACCCTACGGCTCCACGATCACCGTGTACGTGTCGAAGGGACCCGACCTCGTCACCGTTCCCGACCTGACGAACCTGAAGTTCGACGAGGCCTCGACCGCGCTCGATCAGTACGGCTTGCTCCTCGCGGTGAACGGCAGCTACCGCAACGGCCAGCGCGTCGTCGCGCAGGATCCCGCGCCGCAGAGCCGGATCCCGCGCGGCGCGACCGTGACCGTCGCCTTCGCTCGCCCCAACTTCTTGCAACAAGTCGTCAACGGGGTCTTCGGGGGAGGCTGAGCACGCGCACCGGTTGGGCAGCCGGGCCGGGCGGTGCCTACCATGCTGCGCCGTTCACCAGCGACGACGGGAGCCGACCATGGGTGCGCTCGACGGGCGAGTTGCGATCATCACCGGCGCGGGCCGCGGGCTCGGCCGGGAGCACGCGCTGCTCTTCGCGCGCGAGGGCGCGAAGGTCGTCGTCAACGACCTCGGGGGCGACATGCACGGGGAGGGCGGCGACCCGAGCCCGGCGATGGACACCGTCGCGGAGATCAAGGCTCTCGGCGGCGAAGCCGTCGTCAACGGCGACAACGTCGCCGACTGGGACGGCGCGCAACGTCTCGTGCAGCAGGCCGTCGACACCTACGGCCACCTGCACGTGCTGGTCAACAACGCGGGCATCCTGCGCGACCGCGTCATCATCAACATGACCGAGGCCGAATGGGACGCGGTGATCAACGTGCACCTGAAGGGCCACTTCGCGCCGACTCGCCACGCCGCCGTGTACTGGCGGGAGCAATCGAAGGCGGGCAAGGAGGTCGATGCGTCGATCATCCACACGACGTCGACCTCGGGCCTGTTCTCGAATCCCGGCCAGGCGAACTACGACTCGGCCAAGAGCGGCATCGCGACGCTGTCGCAGGTGTGCGCGAAGGAGCTCTCGCGCTACGGCGTGCGCTCGAACGCGATCGCGCCGGGCGCGCGCACGCGCCTGACCGAGGCGACGCCGGGTCTGGGCGACGCGGTGAAGGCACCCGAGCAGGGCTTCGACGTTTGGCACCCCGCCAACGTGTCGCCGTTCGTCGCGTACCTGGCGACCGCCGGGTGCACGATCACGGGTGAATGCTTCATGGTGCAGGGCGGCAAGGTGCAGCGTGTGCAGTCGTGGAGCCCGGCCGAGTCCATCGACAAGGACGATCGCTGGACGGTCGCGGAGATCGAGGCCGAGGCGGCACGGCTCGCGCGTCCCGCCAAATCTTGAGCGGCCCGCGCCCGAGCGCGACGCGCCCATGAGTCGCGCGGCCCAGACGCAAGCCGTCGAATGCCGCGAACGTCGTCGAAGCGCGCCGCCAATGAGGCGATGTTCACAGTGGAGAAGCTTGCTCCGTCGTACGGCCTGTCGTATGTTCGTACGTGATCCGCACGCTCCGCGCGCATCATTGCACGGAGCCGGGGATCAGGACGGGGCGAACTCCCTCGCCGGGCGGCTATGTGGGGGTGTTTCAGATGACAAGAGGGCGGCACCACGGGCGGGCGTCATGATCCGGCGACCGGCACACGGCGCGACGCGTAGGCCTCCGGTCGAGCGTCCGGGAAGCGGGTTCGGACGACCGGTGCGTCCCGGACCTCCCGACGAGCTGCGCGGCACCGATGCGGTCGCGCGCGCGCGGGCGTGGGATCCGAGCGAGCTGTTGCACGTCACGTTGCACGACGACCCGGCGCTCACGGGCTGAAGCGCCCGCAATCGCGGGCTACTCGGTGATCGCTTGCAGTGCCTCGGTGAGCCCCGGCGCGCCACCGCCGCCACCGGCCTGAGCCATCATCAACTTCGTCATGTCGCCCTGGACGCGCACCTTGCCCGACATGAACGCCTGCATGCCCGCTTGCTGATTGCCGGCCACGAAGACCTCGCGAGCGGTGTCGATGTCGGTCGACATGGTGAGGTCGGCACCTTCGGCGTGACCCTTGCCGAACATGGTCTCGCCGTCCTTCGAACCCATGTGGAACTCGACGGTCTGGTCGCCGTCGGCCACTTCGAGGTTCATCACGAGGTTGGCGTGCGGCGGCGCGGCGACGTTGTGCTCCTTGATGAGCTTGCCGGCGGCGTCGAACCATGCATCGGAGAGGAACGGGAATTTGTCGGCCACGACTGCCTCCTGGTGGGCCGCGAAACCTGATGTTCTGTGCCGCGCGGCATCGTAGGGGACGAGCCCCGAGTGGGTCGAGCCGCCTCCCGCGTCGCCGCCGATCTCTCGCCGCTAGCCTGCCGCCGTGGCCGCCGGGTCGAGGTTGGAACGCATCGAGGCACATGCGCGCAACCCGAAATGGAAGCACGCTCCACTGCGCATCGAGATGTCGGAGTGCATCAACTGCGACGCGTGCCTGCGGCACTGCCCGCCGCAGTTCGGTGCGATCTTCAACCACGGCGCCGACGTCGTGATCATTCCCGAGCTGTGCAGCGGATGCGACAAGTGCCTGCCCGCGTGCCCGGTGAACTGCATCTATCCGGATCCCGACTGGGCGGCCGCGCCCGAGGCGTGGTGGCAAATACCGCTCAGCCGGCTCGATCCGTACAAGTAAGTTCGTAGCCGTGGCACCCCGCATCACCCGAGACGACGTCGTGCACGTGGCGCGTCTCGCGCGGCTGGCGTTGAGCGACGACGAGATCGCATCGCTGACGAAGGAGCTCGGCGCGATCCTCGACCACGCGGCGCAGGTGTCGGCCCTCGACACCCACGCCGTGGAGCCGACCGCGCACCCGCTGCCGCTCGTGAACGTGTTGCGTCCCGACGAGGCCCGTCCGGGTCTCGCGCGCGACGAGGTGCTCGCCGCGGCTCCCGCCGCCGAGGACGGCCGGTTCCGCGTGCCCCGCATTCTCGGTGAGGCACCGTGACACCGTCACCGTCACCGGCATCGTCACCGGCATCGGGGATCGCCGCCGACGTGCGCGCGGGCCGGCGGCGCGCGCGCGACGTTCTCGAAGAGCACCTCGCGCGTGTCGAGGAGCGCGAACCTCGGATCCACGCGTTCAATCTCGTGCTCGCGGACGCGGCGCGCGCCGCGGCCGACGCCGTCGACGCCTCCGACGACAAAGGGCCGCTCGCGGGCGTGCCCGTCGCGCTCAAGGACAACATGTGCACGCGCGGTGTGCCCACGACGTGTTCGTCGCGCATCCTCGAAGACTGGCGCCCGCCTTACGACGCGACCGTCGTCGCGCGCGTGCGCGCCGCCGGTGGTGTGGTGATCGGCAAGACGAACCTCGACGAGTTCGCCATGGGATCGTCGACCGAGAACTCGGCCTTCGGCCCGACGCGCAATCCCCACGATCTCGGGCGCGTGCCCGGTGGTTCCAGCGGCGGGTCGGCCGCGGCGGTCGCTGCGAGACTTGCGCCGCTTGCGCTCGGCTCCGACACGGGAGGCTCCATCCGCCAGCCCGCCGCGCTGTGCGGTGTGGTCGGCGTGAAGCCGACGTACGGCGCGGTGTCGCGCTACGGGCTGGTGGCGTTCGCGTCGTCGCTCGATCAGATCGGTCCGTTCGCGGAGAGCGTCGACGACGCGGCGCTGTTCCTGGACGCGATCTGGGACCACGATCCGTGCGACTCGACGTCGCTGGCCGGTGCGCGCCCGTCGCTCGACTCGGGCAGCGACGTGCGCGGCCTGCGCATCGGCGTGATCGACGAGATGGTGACCGGCGACGGGATCGAACCGGCGGTGCGCGCGGCCGTGTCGGCGGCGGCCGACGGCCTCGCGTCGGCGGGCGCCAAGGTCGACACGGTGTCGCTGCCGTCGACGCAGTACGGCATCTCCGCGTACTACCTGATCGCCCCGGCCGAAGCGTCGTCGAACCTCGCACGCTACGACGGCGTGCGCTACGGGTTGCGCGTCGACGCCGACGACGTGGCGCTGATGAACGCCGCCACGCGTGATGCGGGGTTCGGCGCAGAGGTGAAGCGGCGCATCATGCTCGGCACCTACGCGCTGTCGGCCGGTTATTACGACGCGTTCTACGGTCAGGCCCAACGCGTCCGCACGCTGATAATTCGCGACTTCGCACGGGCGTACGAGCGCTTCGACGCGCTGCTCGCCCCGACATCGCCCACGGTCGCGTTCGAGATCGGATCCAAGACCGCCGATCCCCTGGCGATGTACCTGTGCGACGTGTGCACGGTCCCCGTGAACCTCACGGGTCAGCCCGGCATGTCGGTGCCGTTCGGCGCGAGCGACGGCGGGCTGCCGATCGGGGTGCAGGTGATCGCGCCGGCGCTGGGTGAGGCGGTCATGTTCCGAGTCGGCCGCGCGCTCGAACAGCTCGCACCGGAGGCTGCCCCCGCATGAGCGACTACGAGACCGTCATAGGCCTGGAGGTGCACGTCGAGCTCGCGACCGCGAGCAAGCTGTTCTGCGGGTGCCCGAATGAGTTCGGCGTCGAGCCGAACACCAACGTGTGCCCGGTGTGCCTGGGCCTTCCGGGTTCGCTGCCCGTGTTGAACGAGAAGGCGGTCGAGTACGCGTTGCGGGTGGCGGAGGCGCTGCACCTCCACGTGCCGGAGCGCTCGGTGTTCTCGCGCAAGAACTACTTCTATCCCGACATGCCGAAGAACTACCAGACGTCGCAGTACGACCTGCCGTTCGCCATCGACGGCTTCATCGAGGTCGACGGCGCGCGCATCGGCATCACGCGCGCGCACCTCGAGGAGGACACGGGCAAGACGTCGCACATGGGCGGAGCGGGCCGGATCCACGGCGCCGACTTCTCGCTCGTCGACTACAACCGCGCCGGGGTGCCGTTGCTCGAGATCGTCAGCGAGCCCGACATCCGTTCGTCCGATCAGGCGAAGCGCTACGTCGACGAGCTCCGGCTGACGCTGCTCGCCGTCGGCGTCTCCGACGTGAAGATGGAAGAAGGCTCGATGCGCGTCGACGCCAACGTGTCGGTGCGGCCGTCCGGCTCGCCCGAGCTCGGGACGCGCGCCGAGATCAAGAACCTGAACTCGTTGCGGTCGCTGGTGCGCGCGATCGAGTACGAAGGCGAGCGCCAGTGGGCACTCGTGCAGGCGGGTGAGCCGGTGGTGCAGGAGACGCGCCACTGGGACGAGGCGAGCGGGCGCACGATCTCGGGCCGGTCGAAGGAGGAGGCGCACGACTACCGCTACTTCCCCGAGCCCGACCTCGTGCCCGTGGCACCGACCGAGGAGATGCGCGCGCACGTGCGCGCGACGATGCCGGAGCTGCCGGCGGCGCGGCGCGCGCGCTACGTGCGTGAGTGGAGCATCAAGGAGGAGGACGCGCGCATCCTGGTCGACGTACCCGGGCTCGGCGAGTACGCCGAGCGGGCGATCGCGTCCCTCGACGGCGGTGGCACTGCGAAGGACGTTGTCAACTGGGTGCGCCAGGACGTGCTCGCGTACGTGAACGAGACCGGGCTGTCGCCGGCGGTGCTGTCGCCGGAGATGCTGGCCGAGCTCGTCGCGCTGGTTTCGGCGGGGACGATCTCGCGCAACCAGGCCAAGGACGTGCTCGACGAGTCGCTGCGGGAGGAGAAGTGGCCGCGCGACATCGTCGAGGTGAAGGGGCTCGCGCAGGTGAGTGACGAGTCGTCGCTCACGTCCGCGATCGACGCGGTGCTCGCCGCCAACCCGGGCTTCCTCGAGGAGTACCGGGCCGCCGACGACAAGGCGCGCAAGAAGAAGCGCGGCTTCATCATGGGTGAGGTCATGAAGGCGCTGCAGGGCCAGGGCAACGCGCAGGTCTTGAACCGCCTCCTCGATGACCGGCTAGGGTCGTAGCACTTCCCGTTCCGCTTCCCCCGTTTGTGCTCGAAGAGCATCGGATTCCGGGGGTAACGGAGCAATGAACGTGGAAGAGCTCGCCGAGGAGCAGTACGGCATCGTCACGCGCGCCCAGGCGCATGCGTATCTGTCGGACTCGGCGATCGACAGGAGGCTGGCGCGTCGCCGGTGGATACCGGTCTTCCCCGGCGTGTACCGGGTTTCGGGTGCGCCGGTGACCGCGCGCCAGCGAGCGCTGGCAGTGGTGCTGTGGGCCGGGAAGGGTGCAGTGCTCTCGCATCTCGCGGCCGGCCGGCTGTTGCGGCTCGACGGCATCCCGAGACCGCTGTGGCTCGACGTCACCGTCGACCGGTCGACGGGGCTGACGGCTCCCGAGGTGGTCGTGCATCGCGCCGCGTTGGTTCGCAGCGACCGCGTCGTAGTCGACGGGATACCGTGCACGAATGCCGCGCGCACGCTGATCGACTGCGCGCCATTCGTCGACGCCGAGATCATCGAGACGGCGTTCGAAGCGGCACGGCGCTCCGGCCTCGCGTCGGTACGTTCGGTCGCGCAGCGGCTCGCACAGGGCCGGCCGGGCTCGGCGGCGATGCGATCGGTGCTCGAACGCGTCGAGGC
>DATMUX010000636.1:0-6984 GCA_035563695.1 Acidimicrobiia bacterium | reverse complement strand
CGAACAGCGTCGGAACGTTTCCGGGCTGGTCCCAGATCTCGGTCGCGATCGGTCCCGGTAGCACGAGCTTGACCTCGACGCCGGTGCCACCGAGATCGATGCACATCGTTTCGGCGAAGCCGCAGAGTGCGTACTTCGCCGCGCAGTAGGCCGCCTCATTCGGGACGGGGATGCGACCGCCGGTGCTCGACACGAACAGGATCTGGCCGTGCCCTCGTTCGACCATGTGCGGCAGCACCGCGAGCGCCATCCGCACCGGCGAATGGAAGTCGACGTCCATCACGTGCTGCACGTCGCCGGGTGTGAGGTCGGTGACGCGCGTGCGTTTGGGAATCGCGGCGTTGTTGACCAGCACGTCGAGACCGCCGAACGCATCCCACGCGTCGCGCGCGACCTGCTCCGCGCGGGCGAGATCGCCTAGGTCGGCGACCCACATCTGCGAGCCGGGTGCGGACTTCCGGCACTGATCGAGCACGGTTTCGAGGCGCTGGGCGCGGCGCGCCACGATGCCGACGGTGGCGCCGCGCTCTGCCAGGATCGGCGCGAGCGCCGCTCCGATGCCCGACGACGCGCCCGTGACGAGGATCTTCGACCCTTCGATCTTCATGTCGCCTCCGCGATCGCCTTGTTCACCGCCGCCAGCAGGTCGTCGGTCGTCACGCCCATGGTGGCGTCGGCCTGGTGCACGCCGCCGGCCTCCCACACGCGTGCGATGCGGGCGCGCAGCTCGGCCGGATCGCCGGCCGGTGCGCCCGCCAGCGCTTCGGCGACGCGGTCGAGCGTGTCGGGCGGCGAGACGTGCATGTCGCCGGCCATCATCGCCGCCGCGATGTGTTGCGTGTCGTCGATCGCGACGCCGGCGCGTGCCAGCTTCTTGCCTTTGTGGTTGCCGAATCCGACGCGTGCGCCCAGCGGCGCCTCGGCGCGGAATCGATCGGACGAGATCCGCCGCACGGAGTCGTCGGTCGCGATGCGGTTCGAGATCTTGGCGAGCGCGCGTTCTTCCACGTCGGTGAGCGGTCCCGGCTTCAGCACGATGCCGGCGTCGGCGAGGGCGGCGATGAACGCGTCGCGGAAGTCTTCGTAGGTCACGGGATGGCCCGCGACCTCCTCGGCGGTGCACACGTACTCGCGCATGTCGCTGACGAGCTTGTCCTTGAACTTCTCGTCGGGGACGCGCACGACCTGCAGGTAGAGGTCGAGGTCCGGCGGCCTGATGTTGAGGAAGCCGCCGATGCTGATCACGCGGCCGAAGTCGCCGGCCGAGATGCCGCCGAGCTTGCGGTCGCGTTCCCACCGCAGGTCGGCCGAGCCCTTGAAGCCGACGTCGCCGAGATCGATGCGCGCCAGCGCGTCGAGCACGACGGGCTTCATCTGCTCGATCTCGTCGTCGAGCGCGTCGTGGCCCGCGCCCTTCGGGAACATCACGCCGAACATGAGGGCACAGCCCGCTTCGTAGAACGCGGTGCCGCCGCCCGCGAACGGCCGGCGGATCACCTGTATGCCGAGGCGCTCGCACGCCGCGAGGTCGAGCGTCGCGTCGACGTCGTCGAACCACCCGACGTTCAGGTGCGTCCGCCCCCACACGCTCGTCTGCAGCGTCGGGACGTTCGCCTCCGCGGTCGAACGCGAGAGCACGGCCATCTGCGCGTTGTTCTCGAACGCGTCGACCGCTCCCAGGTCGACGTAACGCCACGTCTCGGTCATGCCCTCATCCCGTCGCTGTCCTCTCCTCGCCTTGCGAACTTGCGTGGCTCGACCACCTCCACGGTGGTTTGGTCACGCAAGTTTGCCGGTGGATTCGTGCTCGGCCCAGCTGAAGATGCCTTTCGACATCGTCGAGGCTTCTTCCTTGGCCCGCGCGCCGAACACTTCGGCGCGCACCGCGTGCACGCCCTTGTCGTCGGGCGCGGCCTGCGCGGCGAGCTCGGCGAGGTGTCCGGCGAGGCGCAGGTCGCCCGCGGCCGCGACCTCGCGCGCCCGTTCGGCCAGGCGGCTCGCGCCACCGGCCAGATCGGCGAGCTCGCGGGCGAGCGCCGCGGCCGGCGCGGGCTTCAGGTGCGACGGGTCGCCGTCGTACCAACCGCCGTAGAGCCGCCAGATGTTGCGCACCACGAACTCCGGCTCGTCGTAGATCGCCCGCAGGTAGGGGCGCTCGAGCAGCGCGGCCGGGGCCCGCACCGTGTGCACGATGTCGTCGAGACGGGCGCCCTCGTTCATGAGCGCGAGCGTCTGGTCGACGAGCGACTCGAGCAGCTCCGCGCCCTCGGTCAACGCCCGCGCCACCCGGTCGGCGCCGACGATGGGCAGGCCGTGGCCGGGAAGCAGCACCTCGGGCTGCAGCGCGAGCATCTTGCGGAACGCGATCGCCCAGTCGCGCGCGTACCGCTGCACCTTCTGCGGGTTGCCGCAGTTGGGCGACGCCCAGATGAACATGTCACCCGCGAACAGCACCTTGCGACCCGGGCTCCACACCCAGGTGGCGTCGTCGGTCTCGCCCCGGTCGTGGAACAGCCGGAACTCGTCGCCGCCGACCGTGATGTCGAGCGAGTCGCGGTACGTCTCGTCGGGCATGCGGTACTCGACGGGCCATCGCAGCCCCGGCGCCTTGAACTGCCGCTGGTTGATCACCGCGTTGTAACCGGCGGTGAGGCGGTAGCGCGCGAACCGTTCGCCGATGGCCTCATGGGCGATGACGCGCGGCGCCGGCCAGCCGTTGGTGCGCGCTTCCTCCTCGTAGAGGTCGACGCCGAAGACGTGGTCGATGTGGCCGTGCGTGAACACCGCGGTGTGCAGCGGCGCGGGCGACCACCGGCGCACGCTCGCGTGGGCCGCGGGCGCGTGGAAGACGCCGCCGGTGTCGACCACGACCAGACCGTCGCCGGTGGCGACCGCGGCCGAGTTGGCGAACGAGTCGACGAACGCCACGCCGGGCCGCACCTCGGCGAGCTCGCCACTGGCCGTGAAGGGATGGTGGGCCGTGATCGGCAATTCGCCGGTGAACAGCCTGTCGGCGATCTCGAGGAGCTCCATGCGCCGAGCGTCGCGCCCCGGGTGCTTGCCACGAAAATCGGAACGTGTTCCAATTCCGGATGTGTCGGCCGCCGACCCCCTCTCCGCCTCCGCACCCGACGGGGCCCTCGCCCGCAGCCAGGCCGCACGCCGCCGCCGGGTGCTCGACGCCACGCTGCGCCTCGCGGCCGACGGCGGCTTCGACGCGGTGCAGATGCGCGACGTCGCGGCGGCAGCCGACGTCGCCCTCGGCACCGTGTACCGCTACTTCGCGTCGAAGGAGCGACTGCTGCTCGAGGCGATGGCCGAACAGCAGTCCGACCTGCGCGCGTACCTGGAGCACCACCCGCCGCAGCAGGAAACCGCCGCGGGACGCGTGATCGCGGTGTTGCGCCGCGCGAACCGCTCGCTGCGCGAGCACCCCGACGTCACCGCGGCGATGGTGCGTTCGTTCGGTACCGCGCAGAGCGAGAACGCCGACATCGTGCGCCGCGTCACCGAGATCATGACCGCGATCATCACGAGCGCGATCCACGCGCCCCGGCCGCGTCCCGCCACCGAGCGCGAGTTCCGAATTGCGCGCATCCTCATGCAGGTGTGGCTGTCGTCGCTGAACGGGTGGGTGTGCGGGGTCGACGGTCCCGAGCGCGTCGACGACGACCTCGAGGCCGCGGCCCGGCTACTGCTCGGGGAGTGACAGGTCGCGCAGCACCCGCTGCGCGGCTTCCAGGTCGTCCTCGAACACGAGGACGCGCACACCATTGGCGTACGCGAGCTGGGGTCGCCAGCCGCCGGCGTCGTCGCTGCCGCTCATCGCCTTGATCTTCTTGCCCGCGAGCTCGGCGATGATCGCGTTCGCCTCGATCTGCGTGGGCACACGCGTCAACTCGACGATGGCCTCGTCATTGCGGTGATCCCCGCCCTGTTTCCCGCCCTGTCGCATGTCGTCCCTCCCGCTCGCCCCCTTTCGCCATCGTAGTGAAACCTGTTCTATTTTTGCCGGCATGCCGCCCGGAACACCCCACTACAACTTCGCCGACCTCTTCGAGCTCGCCGCCGACAAGGTCCCCGACCGCGTCGCGCTGATCGACGCCCGCCGCCGGATCACATACCGCGAGCTCGAAGCGCGCACGAACGCGCTCGCACACACGCTGGCGACGATGGGCGTCCAACCCGGCGATCACGTCGGCATCTTCGCGACGAACTGCATCGAGTGGGTCGAGTCGTTGTTCGCGATCTACAAGATCCGCGCGTCGGCCGTGAACATCAACTACCGCTACGTCGAGGAAGAGTTGCGCTACCTGTTCGACAACTCCGACATCGTGGCGTGTGTCTACCAGCGTGAGTACGGCCCGCTGATCGCGGCCGCGCGCGACGCCCAGCCGAAGCTGCGGCACTTCGTGCGCATCGAGGACGGATCGGGCGCCGATGCGGCCGGGCTCGCGCCCGTCGAGTTCGAATCCGCCGTCGCGACGGGTTCGCCGGTGCGCGACTTCACCGAACGTTCCGACGACGACGTCTACCTGCTGTACACCGGCGGCACGACGGGCATGCCGAAGGGTGTGATGTGGCGTCAGGAAGACGTGTACTTCGCCCTCGCGGGCGGCATCGATGTGTTCACCAACGAGAAGGTCACGTCGCCCGCGACCACCAGCGAGAAGATCGATCCCGGCCAACCGCAGGGTCTCGTGATGATCATCTTGCCGCCGTTCATGCACGGCGCCGGCCAGATGTCGGTGTACCGCACGCTGTTCGAGGGCAACACCGCGGTGATCCCCGCGCGGTTCGAAGCGGAGGAGGTGTGGCGGATCGTCGAGCAGCACCGCGTCAACGTGATCCAGGTGACCGGCGACGCGATGGCGCGCCCGCTGGCCGACGCGCTCGCCAAGCTGCACGGCGAGATCGACGTGTCGTCGGTGGTGTCGTTCGGCAGCACCGCGGCGATCTTCTCGCAGACGGTGAAGGAGCAGCTACAGGAGCTGTTGCCCGACTACACCGTTATGACCGACTCGATCGGATCGACGGAGTCGGGGATGAACGGCATCCGCTTCGTGCAAAAGGGCGACGCCCCCAAGGAAGGGATCACGAGCGTGCAGGCGTCGGCCGACTCCGTCGTGCTCGACGAGAACTTCGAGCCGGTCGCGCCCGGCTCGGGCAAGGTCGGGCGCGTTGCGCGCGGCGGCAACATCCCGCTCGGCTACTACAAGGATCCGGTGAAGACGGCCGAGACGTTCGTCACCGACCCGCAGGGTCGCCGGTGGTCGATTCCCGGCGACTACGCGACGGTCGAGGCCGACGGCCGCATCACGTTGCTCGGCCGGGGATCGGTGTCGATCAACTCCGGCGGTGAGAAGATCTACCCCGAAGAGGTCGAGGGTGTGCTGAAGTCGCATCCCGATGTGTTCGACGTGCTCGTCGTTGGTGTACCCGACGAACGGTGGGGCGAGCGCGTGTGCGCGCTGTTGCAGCCGCGCGCGGGCCGCGCGCCGACGCTGGAAGATCTCCAGGAGCATTGTCGCCGCCACATCGCGGGCTACAAGATTCCGAAACAGCTGCTGCTCGTCGGCGAGGTGCCCCGTCTGCCGAACGGCAAACCCGACTACCGGTCCGCCAAGAGCGAGGCCGTGCAGCGCGCCGGCGCCGCCTGAACCGCGAGAAACGTGACGGGCGCGGGCGCGCTCGTCTAGCGTGGGCGCGTTCGCCGACCGTCTCAACCGGCCGGTCGCGCGACCGATCGGTACGTTTGCGATGAGACACCGCGTTCCCCCCCGCCGTGCACTGCTCGCCGCGCTGGTGCTCGCGTGCGCGGCCGTGCTGGTGCCCGCGCTGCCGCCGGCCGTGGTGCCGCCGGCGTCGGCCGCGGTGACCACGCAGACTCCGGTGATGGGTCCACCCCTCTTGAACGCGCAGCAGCTCGCGGCGTGGTACTGGCGCCATCACGGATCGATCCAGCCGCACATCCCGATATTCAACGACAACATCACGCAGCTCGCGCAGACTTTCATCGACGACGGCCGGATCGAGGGCGTGCGCGGCGACATCGCGTTCGTCCAGTCGATGCTCGAAACGGGTTGGATCGGGTTCATCGGTTCGCAGATCCCGCCCGACGCGTACAACTACGCGGGCATCTATGCGTTCGACGGACGCAAGTACGTCGGTTATCCGGGGGCCGAGACCTGCGCGAACGGCGACCCGGCGCCGAGCCGGTGCATGGGCACGCCGCAGCACGGCGTACTGGTCCAGATCCAGCTGCTGCGCAGCTACGCCGATCCGTCGGTGAAGGGCGCGCCCGGGCGGCTGATCTCCGCGCCGGCCGATCGCGCCGGTCAAGCGCCGTTGTGGGAGTACTTCGGGGGGCACAACTGCCCGTGCGGGAAGCTGATATGGGCGTCGGGCGAGGACTACGGCATCCACGTCATCCAGATGTACTCGCAGGCACTCGTCGAGAGCGGCATGCCGGGCGCGTGCGTGCCGTACGCACCGCAGTCACCCGGCCCGACGTCGGGCAACGGCTACTGGGACGTCACGCTCGACAAGGTCGTCCAGGCGTTCGGCACCGCCGGTTGGTATGGCGATCCGCGGAGGCTCGCGCTCGCCGCGCCGCTCACGGGGGGCGCCGCGCTGTCGAACGGGAAGGGGTACTGGCTGCTCGGGCGCGACGGCGGCGTGTTCTCCTACGG
This sequence comes from Acidimicrobiia bacterium, assembly GCA_035563695.1. GTDB lineage: Bacteria > Actinomycetota > Acidimicrobiia > IMCC26256 > PALSA-610 > DATMUX01. Next base: position 292 of record DATMUX010000636.1, on the reverse strand, counting down.
CGCGGCCCGCTTCTTCGGCTCGACCGGGAACATGCGCCTCAACAAACCCGTCAACGGCATGCGGGGAACACCCGACAACGGTGGCTACTGGCTGGTGGCCGACGACGGCGGGATCTTCTCGTTCGGGAACGCCCGCTTCTTCGGCTCGACCGGGAGCATGCGCCTCAACCAGCCGGTGCTCGGCATGGAGCGCACGGCGACGGGCAACGGGTACTGGCTGTTTGCCGCCGACGGCGGGATCTTCGCCTTCGGCGATGCGCACTTCTACGGCTCGCTCGGCTCCACGAAGCTC
>DATMUX010000635.1:0-15873 GCA_035563695.1 Acidimicrobiia bacterium | reverse complement strand
GCCGCGCGCCCACACCAGGTCGACCGACGCTTCGTCCTCGGCTTCGATCGTGCCCTGGAGGATTCCCGCGAAGAACGCGACGGCACTCGGCAGCGCAGGCGTGCGCACGACGACCCGGCGCAGAGTTCCGTGCCCGCGCGCGGGCTCGGGTTCCACCCACCAACGCGGGTGCATGTTCGGCCCGTGGCGCGCGACGTGCGCGAGCATCTCGGCGCGGGTGTCGGGGTGACCGTGTGCCTCCGCGAGCTGCACGACGGTCCCGTGGGCCTCCCGCGGCAGCAGGAACGCTTCCTTCCACTCGGGATCGCGCAGGTCGATGTTCACGGGCCGGAACCCGGCGCGCCGTACGCGCTCGATCGCGTCCAGGATGTCGGTGACCTTGAACGTCAGGTGGTGGGGGCCGGCCCCGTGGCGGGCGACGAAGCGCGCGAGGAAGTCGTTGCTCTCGGTGTCCCACGGCTCGAGCAGCTCGACGGGCATGCCGTCGCCGGCGCTCGTGCCCAGCCACACCTGCATCGGCCGGAAGCCGGGCCCCTGGCCGCCGAAGAGCACGGTGCCGCCGAGCTCTCCCGTCAGGAAACGCAGCGCGGGCGAGGTGTCGCCGGCCGCGAGCGCGACATGATCGAGGTCGAATTGCGTGCCCACGAGCGGGGCAGGTTAGGGGCTACTCGGTGAGATCGACGACGCGCGGTCCCCGCCCGGCGCGCGTGAAGCGGTTGGCGAGGACCCACCCGATCGCGAGGATCACGAGGCCTCCGACCGCGTCGAGGAGGTAGTGGTTCGCGGTGATGACGATCACCGTGAGCGTGAACACGGGATAGCACCACGCCAGCACGGCCGCGGTCCGGTTGCGGAGCCGGGGACCGAGCGCGAGCGCGCACCACGTCGCCCAGGCAATGTGCACGCTCGGCATGGCCGCGTATTGGTTCGACACGCTCTGCATCCCGCCCGAGTTGAACGACCAGAACGTCGGGTCCTTCATGAGGGTGTCGATGAACCCGAGCTGCGGGAACATCCGCGGTGGTGCGAGCGGGTACAGCGTGAAGCCGATGAGCGCGATCCCGGTGGCGATTGCAAGTGTGTTGCGAAAGCGCGGGTAGTCGTCGCTGAACTTCCGGAAGAGGAAGATCCCGGCACCGATCGTGACGATGAAGTGGAAGGAGCCGTAGAAGTAGTTGGCGCCGATCACGAGAGGGCGGAAATGCAGCGCCCACTGCTGCATCGACTGCTCGTGGAACAGCGCCAGGTGACGCTCGAGCGACATGATCTGACGTGCGTGATCGAACGCGTGCGGCGGCGCCGCCGAGCCGCCGTGAATGTTGCGAATGGCCGAATACACCGCGTAGTACGCGAGAATTGCCAGAATCTCGACCCACCAGTACAACACGTGGCCGTCGCGGAGCACGCGGCCGCCGGGCAGCTTGGTGCGGCGTTCCATCTGGGCCGTCACGACCGGTCCTCGACCTCTTCGGACTGCCGGCGCGCGCCGCGGTGACCGATCGCGAAGGCCGGAGCACCGAGCAGGCTCACCATCAGCATGCATCCATACCACAACAGCCCCGCGGCGATGGCCCGACTGTCGGGGAGGCCGTGCGCGTGCAGGAACGAGTGCAGGAACAGCACCAGGGCACCTTCGCGCACGCCGAGGCCCCCCAGGGACACGGGCAGCACCTGCAGCATCAGCACCGCCGGGGTGAACGCGAGCACGCCGGCGACCGGGACCGGCATGTCGAGCGCCCGGAAGATGAGCCCGAACAGCACCACGACCGACGCCTGGTATGCGACCGCGGTCCCGAGGACGGGCACGAGCTGGCGCGGATCGTGCCGCAGGCGATCGATGCCGAGGTGGACCGCACCGATGAAACGCGTCCAGTTGTCGTTGTCGGCGTAGCGGCCGGCGATGCGCGGGTGCCCGGCCGCGAGCAGCAGCCCGACGAGGATCACGAGCGACGCCACTGCCACCAGGATCGAGATCCACGCGTGCGGCGCGTCGAGGAGCGACGGGTTCACGGCGAAGCCGGCGAACACGAGCAACGGGAGCGCGACGAAGCCACTCAGCCGCTCGAGGACCACCGAACCGAACGAGACGCTCGACGAGCCCACCGCGTCGGACGCGCGGGCCACGCGCACGACGTCGCCGCCGATCGTCGACGGCAGGGCGTTGCCCACGAACAGACCGACGAGGTAGTGGAGCGTGAGCGTCGGGAGCGGCACCCGCGTGTCGAACACGTGCAGTACCCGCTGCCACCGCCAGGCGGAGAGCACGACCCCGACCGCGGCGACGAACACCGCCGCGACGAGCAGCACGAGCGTTCGCCCGTGGTGTCCCTCGGGCAGCGCGTCGTCGAGGTGCCGGGCCTTGGGCAGCAGGATCACGAGGAACGCGACCGTCACGGCGATTCGCAGCGCGGTCTTCCACCGCGACCCGGCGCGGTGCGGGGCCGCGGCGCCGTCCGTCATCGCCACCGATCCTAGGTGGCGCGGCACCCCGGTTTCGCGTGAGCATGGCGCGATGCGCATCACGACCGACGACGGGGTCGAGCTCGCGACCGAGGTCGAGGGCTCCGGACCGGGGCTCGTGCTCGTGCACGGCTTCGGGGGAGCCAAGGAGGACTTCTGCGACCACACGGCCGCGCTCGCGCGCGATCACACGGTCGTGACCTTCGACCACCGCGGTCACGGCGAGAGTGACAAGCCCGCCGACCGGTCCGCGTACTCGCTCGATCGCCTGGCCGCCGACACGCTGCAGGTCGCCGATGCCACCGGCCTCGATACGTTCCGGCTTCTCGGTCACTCGATGGGCGGCATGGTCGCGCGCAAGGTCGTGTTGCGCGCGCCCGATCGGGTCGAGGCGCTCGTCATGATGGACACGTGCGCGGGCCCGGTCGAGGGTCTCGAGCCGGAGCTGATGGACGCGGCGGCCGACGTCGCGTTCAACCAGGGCAAGGACGCGGTCGCGGAGCTGCTCGCGTTCGCGCAGGCTCTGGAGACTCCCGCGTATCGCCGCGCCGCCGAGGAACGCCCGTGGCTGCGGGAGTTCGACAAGAAGAAGTGGGCCGACCTTTCGGTGATCATGTGGGGCACGCTCGCGCTCGAGCTCGCGCACCAGAGTGACGACCTCGCCGCGCTCGCGGCCGCGGTGCGCGGTCCGGTGCTGGTGATCGTCGGCGAGCAGGACGCGCCGTTCCTTCCTACCTCGCACGCGATGGCCGGCGCGATCGCGGGGGCGCAGCTCGTCGTGCTCCCCGAAGCCGGCCATTCGCCGCAGTTCGAGAGTCCGCAGGCGTGGCGCGCCGCCCTCACCGAGTTCCTCGCGGCGGTACCCGTGCGCGGCGCGGCGCGGTAGCCGTGGAAGCACACGGAGGTCGGCTCGCCGTCGACGTGCTGCAACGCCACGGCGTCGACGTGATGTTCACGCTGTCGGGCGGTCACCTGTTCGTGCTCTACGACGGCGCGGTCCAGGCCGGCCTGCGGCTCGTCGACGTGCGGCACGAGCAGACGGCGACGTTCGCGGCCGAGGGATGGGCGAAGGTGACGCGCCGGCTCGGGTGTGCCGCGTTGACCGCGGGGCCCGGGGTGACGAATGGCGTGAGCGCGTTGACGGCGGCGCACATGAACGGCACGCCGATGGTGGTCCTCGCCGGGCGCGCGCCGCAGGCGCGGTGGGGTGCGGGCTCGCTGCAGGAACTCGATCACGTCCCGATCGTCGCGTCGGTCACGAAGACCGCGGCCACCGCGACGTCGGCAGAGTCGATCGTTGCCGAGGTCGATGCCGCGTGCCGGGCGGCGCGCACGCCGCACCGGGGTCCGGCGTTCGTCGATATCCCGCTCGACGCGTTCGGCCCCGGTTCGATCGAGCTGCTGCCGGGTCCCGGCGAGGCCGAGCTCCGCGGTACCGAGCCCGATCCCGACGCGGTCGCCCGTGTCGCGGAACTCGTGCGCGCGTCGACCCGGCCCGTGTTGATGGCCGGCGGTGACGTGTACTGGGCGCACGCGGAACACGCGATGCGCGCGTTCGCGGAAGCGGCGCGCGTTCCCGTGTTCGTGAACGGCATGGGCCGGGGCACGTTGCCCGCCGATCACGAGCTCGCGTTCTCGCGCGCCCGCGGCCGCGCGCTCGGAGAAGCCGACCTCGTGCTCGTCGCGGGCACACCGCTCGACTTCCGGCTCGGGTTCGGGCGCTTCGATGATGCGCAGGTGGTGCACCTGTGCGACGCGCCGAGCGAGGTGTCGACGCGCGCCCCGCTCGCGGCCTCGACGTCCGGTGATCTGCGTGCGACGTTCGCGCAGCTCGCCGAGACCGGCGCGGCGCCGGGCTCGCACGACGAGTGGATCGCGCACCTCCGCGACGACGAGCAGGCTAAGCGCGGGGCCGAGCAGCCGTCGCTCGCCGCCGAGACCACACCGATCAAGCCGGCGCGCGTCTACGGCGAGCTGCGCAAGCGCCTCGATCGCGACGCGATCGTGATCGGCGACGGCGGCGACTTCGTGTCGTACGCGGGCAAGCTCGTCGAGAGCTACGAGCCGGGCACGTTCCTCGACCCCGGCCCGTTCGGCTGCCTCGGCATGGGACCGGGCTACGCGCTCGCGGCCGCGCTCGCGCACCCGGACCGTCAAGTTGTGCTGTTGCTCGGTGACGGTGCGATCGGCTTCGCGTTGGGCGACTTCGAGACGCTGGTGCGGCACGGCGTGAACGTGACCGCGGTCGTCGGCAACAACGGGATCTGGGGCCTCGAGAAGCATCCGATGCAGGCGATCTTCGGCTACGACGTCGTGGCCGAGCTCGCTCCCGGGATCCGGTACGACTCTGTGGTCGAGGCGTTCGGCGGCCACGGCGAGCTCGTGCACGATCCGTCGGTCCTCGGTGATGCACTCGATCGCGCGTTCGCGACACCGGGCGTCTCGCTGGTGAACGTGCTCACCGACCCGGCCGACGCGTACCCGCGAACGTCGAACCTGGCCTGAGCCGCTCAGAGGTCGAGCGTTGGAGCGGCGCCGCCGAACCCGGCGCGGCGCAGCGCCTTGGCCTTCGTGCGCAGCAACACGTCGCGCGGCGCCGCGCACACGCGTTCGACGAGCGCGTCGGTGGCCGCGCCCAGCGCATCGGGCTCGACGACCTCGCCGACGACGTGCAACGCCAGAGCTTCGGCCGCGTCGAGCTCGCGGCCTCCGAGCGCGAGCTCGCGCGCGACGGCACCGCCGACGAGGTCGTGCAGCGGGCCGTAGACGACGTCGCCGAACGTGCGCTCGGGATGCGCAAACCGGGCCGTCGTCGTCGCGAGGCGCAGATCGCAGAGGATGGCCAGGTCGAAGCCGCCGGCGAGGGCCGGACCGTTGACGGCCGCGATCGTCGGCAGCGGGAAGCGCAGCACGGTGTCGTGGTACCGGTCGCTCGACGCCCACAAGACTCGCTCGAAGCCGGCATCGCCCGCCGCGCGCGTGAACTCCGACAGGTCGAACCCCGCGCAGAAGACCGTTCCGGCGCCCGTGAACACCACGCATTTCATCTCGGTGTCACCCGCGAGCGCGTCGAGGGCGTCGCTGATCTCGTCGCGCAACGCGACCGACAACGCGTTGCGCTTCTCGGGACGATTCAGCGTGAGTCGCGCGTGATCGCGGCGGCGGTCGACGGCGAGCTGTGTCATCGCTCGCCCCGCGCCCGCTCGAGGAAGCGGTCCCGTGACACGATCACGCGCGTGACGCGGCCCGCGGCAACCAGACCGCGTGCATGCTTGACCGCGACGCGAAAGGACAGGCGCCGGCCTTCGACGCTCTCGAGCGTGGCCTCGGCCGTGACCGTGTCGCCGACCGGTGTCGGCAGCACGTGGGCGAGCTGGACCTCGTAGCCGACGGTCGTCGCCCCGTCGGGGAGTGCCCCGACGAGAGCCGCGACGGTGGCCTCCTCGGCCAGGGCGATGACGCGCGGGGTCGCGAGCAGCGGGACGTCGCCGCTGCCGAGGCTCACCGCCGTGTCGGCGTCGGTGACGAGCAGTGTCACCGAGGCTGTGAGACCCGGGGCCGGCGACATGCGCTTACGATAGGCAGCCCGGTGCCGGCGAAGCATGCCGGCGCGTGCGCGAGTCTTCGAGGCTTCCCCGATGAGCGATCCGATGAGCGATCCGATGAGCGATGACGTGATCGACACCGACGCGCTGCAGGCGGCGCTCGACCATGCGCTCCGGCGCGGCGGCGATTTCGCCGAGGTGTTCGTCGAGGACCGCCGTTCTTCCAGCGGTCGCTTCGACGACGGTCGCGTCGAGGAGCTCGTCTCGGGCCGCGACCGTGGCGCCGGACTGCGCGTCGTCCGGGGTGATACCACCGGGTTCGCCCACACCTCCGACCTGTCCCCCGCCGGGTTGCAGCGCGCGGCCGAGGCTGCAGCGGCTGCCGCGCGCGGCGACGGTGACGGGACGGTAACGGTGGCCCTCGGTGGCCGGGCCGCGGGAGCCGGCCTCGATCCGGCGGTCGTCGCGCCGGAGACCGTCGAGAAGGGCCGCAAGGTCGAGTTGCTCCGGCGCGCCGACGCCGCGGCGCGCGAGGTCGCGGCTGCGGTCACGTCGGTCACGGCGTCGTATGCCGATGGCCGCCGGCGCATCATCGTCGCGAACTCCGATGGCTTGCTCGCGCGCGACGACCGCGTGCGCACGCGCTTCGTCGTGCAGTGCGTCGCTACGGGTGACACCGGGATGCAGACGGGCCGCGAGGCACCGGGGCGCACGATGGGCTTCGAACTGTTCGACGAGTTCCGGCCCGAGGACATCGGGCGCAGCGCGGCGCGGCGCGCGTTGACCTTGCTCGACGCCGTTCCCGCGCCGTCGGGTCGATTCCCCGTCGTGCTCGAGCGCGGTGCCGGCGGTGTGCTGTTCCACGAGGCGTGCGGGCACGGCCTCGAAGCCGATCACATCCTCAAGGACGCGTCGGTGTTCACGGACCGGCTGGGTCAGCGCGTCGCGTCACCGTTGGTGACGCTCGTCGACGACGGCCGATACGCGCGCGAGTGGGGCACACTCGGTATCGACGACGAAGGCCACCCCGCGCAACGCAACGTCCTCATCGACAACGGTGTGCTCACGGAGTACTTGTGGGACGTTGTGCGCGCCCGCAAGGAAGGTCGCGCGCCCAGCGGCAACGGGCGGCGGGAGTCGTACCGGCATCTTCCGATGCCGCGCATGACCAACACGTTCCTGCTCGAGGGCGAGAGCGATCCCGCCGACATCATTCGCAGCGTCGACTACGGCATCTATTGCGCGCAACTCGGCGGCGGCCAGGTCGACCCCGCGACCGGCGACTTCGTCTTCGGTGTGACCGAGGGCTACCTGATCGAGCACGGCGAGATCACCCGGCCGATCCGGGCCGCGCAGCTCATCGGCAACGGTCCCGACGTGCTCGGCGACGTCGAGGCGGTCGGCAACGACTTCGACACGTGGACCGGGATATGCGGCAAGCAGGGCCAGAACGTGCCGGTCTCGGCGGGCCAGCCGACGGTGCTCGTCCGGGAGATGACGGTCGGCGGGACGGCGGCGTGACCGGCGACGGCGCCGCGCTGCTCGAGACCGCGCGGCGCGTCGCGGCCTCCGCGGTGAACGGCGAACAGATCGAAGCCTTCGTCGTTCGCTCGCTCGAGACCGAAGTGGAGGTCTACGGCGGCGCGGTCGAGTCGCTGACGACGGCGAGCGTCGAAGGCATCGGTGTCCGGGTGATCGTCGGTCATCGTCAGGGACTCGCGTGGGCGGGTTCGCTCGATCCCGACGTCGTGCACGACGCCCTGCGGGAGGCGCGCGACAACGCCGCGTTCGGCGAGCCCGACGAGTTCTACGGCCTCGCATCACCCGCCGACGTCGCCGGTGCGGTCCCGCCGGCGCTCGACCTGTGGCGCGACGAGCTGGCGACCGTGCCCACCGAGGAGAAGGTGAAGCTCGCGCTCGAGCTCGAGCGGGCGACGAAGGCGGCCGATCCGCGTATCCGCACGGTCGAGGCGGCGGGCTACGGCGACTCGCTGTCGGAGGCGGTGCTGGTCAACTCCCTGGGCCTCGAGTCGAGCACCCGGCGCACGATGTGCTCGGCGTCCGCCGGCGCGCTCGCCGACGACGGTACGGGAACGCAAACGGGCTACGGGTTCTCGGCGGGGCGCGCGCTCGCCGATCTCGACCTCGACGCGATCCCCTACGACGCGGCGACGCGTGCGTGCCGCCTCCTCGGAGCCAAACCCGTTGCGAGCCGGCGGCTCCCGGTAATCCTCGACCCGCTCGTGACCCGCTCGATGCTCGGCGTGCTCTCCAGCGCGTTCGACGGCGAGTCGGTGCTCAAGGGCCGCTCACTCTTTATGGATCGCGTCGGCGAGCAGGTTGCGGCATCCCACGTGCAGCTGCTCGACGATCCCACCGACGCGCGTGCGCTCGGCGCAACCCAGTACGACGGCGACGGCGTCCCGACGCGCCGGAACGCGTTGATCGTCGACGGGGTGCTCCGAGGCTTCCTGCACAACGTGTACACGGGCCGGCGATCAGGGAAAGGAACGACCGCGAGCGCCATCCGCGGCCTCGCGTCCACTCCGGGCGTCGGCGTGCGCGCCTTGCGCTTCGAGCCCGGAACGAAGTCGCCCGACGAGATCATGCGCGCCGCGGGCGACGCGTTCTACGTGCAGTCGGTGAGCGGCCTGCACTCGGGAACGAACCCGATCAGCGGCGACTTCTCGGTTGGCGCCGACGGGCTCCTCGTGCGCGACGGCGCGTTCGCCGAGCCGGTGCGCGAGGTCACGATCGCGTCGACGCTGCAGCGCATGCTGCTCGACGTCACCGAGATCGGCACCGACCTGACATTCCTGCCCGGGGCCGTGGCCGGCATGACGGTGCTCATCGGCGAGATGACCCTGAGCGGCGTGTAGCCGTGCGTCTCGGGCGGCGGGAGTTCCTCGGGCTCGCCGGGGGCAGCGCGCTCGGGCTCCTCGCGGCCGCGTGCTCGTCGTCGTCGAGCGGTCGCGCGGGCGGGGCGGCGAAGCCGGCATCGAGCACGTCGGTCCCGCGCGCGCTCCCGGCGCCGGGCGCGGCGCCGTTCGACACGGTCGTGGTGCTGATGATGGAGAATCGCAGCTTCGACCATTTGCTCGGATGGCTGCCCGGCGCCGACGGCAAGCAGGCCGGTTTGTCGTTCGCCGACGCGAAGGGATCGCGGCACGCGACCCACCCGCTCGCGCCCGATTTCCAGGGTTGTGACGGGCACGATCCGAAGCACGACTGGAAGTCTGTCGCCGCGCAGTACAACGGCGGCGCGTGCGACGGCTTCCTGCGCACCCAGCCCGTCGGCGACACGTACCCGATCGGCTACTACACCGGCGCCGACCTCCCGGTGACGGCCGCCCTCGCCCGCGGCCACACCGTCTGCGACCACTATCACTGCTCGGTGCTCGGCCCGACCGGGCCGAACCGCATGTACATGTGGAGCGCGACGACCGACTACCTGGAGTTCGACGGGATCATGAACGGGCACGACCCGCGCCCGAGCAACGTGCAGCTGGCGATCTTCGACCGGCTCCGCGCCGCGGGCGTGAGCGGCGCCTATTACGCGGGTGGCGAGCCGCAGAGCTACGCCTACGCGAGCAAGAAGTACGACGCGATCACGTACCCGCACGCCGACTTCTTCGCGGCGGCGCGCGCCGGGACGCTGCCGCACGTGACGTTCCTCGATCCCGACCTCGACACGATCGCCGAAGGTGTCGGCACGGCGACCGACGACCATCCCTACGGCGACCTGCGCCGGGGCGAGGCGTTCATCGCGCAGGTGTACCGCGCGCTCGCCGGCAGCCCGCAATGGGATCGCATGGTGTTCGTGCTGACCTTCGACGAGCATGGCGGCTTCTACGACCATGTCGCGCCGCCGCGCGTGGCCGACGACAACCAGCTCTCGGGCGGCCCCGACTTCACCCGCCTCGGCTTCCGGGTGCCGTGCATCGTCATGGGACCGTTCGCGCCGGCGCGCGTGGTGAGCTCGGGCCCGTACGAGCACTGCTCGATCCTGAGGATGATCGAGTGGCGATGGGGGCTCGAGCCGATGACGGCACGCGATCGCGGTGCGCGCAATCTCGCGGAGGCGCTCGACCTCTCCGCCGGTCAGCGGCCGGTGTCACTCCCGAGCTTCGTCGCGCCGCCCGTGAAGCCGTGCACCGCGGCGCAGATCGCGAAGCACCTCACGAGCGCGTGACTCCCCGCGCGGCCAGTATCTCCTCGAGCTCCGCCATCGCGGCGTCGGGCTCGATGAAGTGCACCGCATGCATGCCGAAGGCGCGCGCGGCCTCCACGTTGTCGGCGTTGTCGTCGACGAACACCGCTTCCGCGGGTGTGATCCGCATGCGCTCGCACGTGAGCGCGTAGATCGCGCGTTCGGGCTTGCGCATGCCGACGTGGCTCGAGTCGACCACGGTTTCGCACAGCTCGTCGATCGGGAACATCGCCCGCCAGTTGTCGCCGAACTCCTTGACGTTGTTGGTCAGCAGACCGAGGCGCAGCCCGCGTGCCTTGAGATCACGCATCTTGTGCACGACCGTCCAGTGCACGCCGGGCGCCGTGGTCCGCCAGAAGCGACCGAAGGTCTCCATGTCGATGTGGCGGCCGAGCACCGCCGGCGCCTTCTCGACGACTCGGTCGAAGTAGGTCGCGACATCGAGCCGGCCCTTCTCGAGCAGGTGCCAGTCCGGCTCGTCGCCGACCTCGCCCTGGGCTTCGGCGGCGTCGGGATCGGCCGCCAGCGCCTCGGCGACGGCGCGGCCTTCCACCCCGATGTAGTGGGTCTCGCCGAAGATGAGCTGGAGCAACGAACCCCGGGGATATCCCTCGGCCTCCTCGAAGGCGCCCATCCCCACGAAGAGCGGGCTCGAGATCACGCCGCCGAAGTCGAAGATTACCGTGCTGATCGTCACGGACCGGAAGCTAGCGGGCAGCATGCGGTGTGCGGCGGGGCGAGGGCGAACGCGATCTGGCCGAGCGTGGCCGCGTACGCGACGGCCGCGGCTTGGGTCTCGACCACGAGGACGGTCGCACCTGCGGCCGCGGCGTCGGTCGACGCCGAGGGGTCGTCGACGGCGACGACCTCCGCGCCCCGCGCCACGACCGTGGCCCGGTCGGACCCGCCGCCGGGGGCCACCGACGAGTCGAACGTCGCGAACAGGTCGACGACCGCTCCCACGGGCGGGCGGTAGCCGTCCTTGGCGACGACGTGCAGTGCGCGGACGCCGTCGGGGAGCGCGCCGGCCAGCCCGAGCGGCCCGGCGCCGGCCAAGTGGCGCGCGGTGACGACATCACCGCGTGGCAGCGCGAACGCGGCCACGCGATCGATCGCGCTCGCGGCATCGTGCAACGCGTCGGGCGCCACCGTGGTGCGGGGCAGGACGACGACGCGTACGTCGTCGGCGCGAATCCTCGCGCCGAGCGGTACGTCGCGCGCGGCGAGCACGACGCGCACGTCGGGCCCCAGACTTCGTGCGCGACGATGCAGAGCGAGCACGTCGGCCGCGGTTACTTTCGCCGTCGCGAGCGCGATGATGGCCGCCGCGATCCACGCGAGGGCGACGCGAGGTGAGCGGCGCATCCGACTCCTTCCACAGCTGTTGCCCAGACTCGTGTGCAACGGTGCGAGGGAAGGCTCGGGGAAGCGCTCTTCACGCTAGCCGTGGTCGTGATCCTTGAACAGCGCCCCGGGAAGAATTCGCAGCGGTCGCCGGTTGTGTATGAGCCGCGCCGCACCAGGTCTCGACGCCCACCGGCGTCGTACAAGACCCCTGGCCCGTCGGTCACCGCCCGCCCGGACCGGCGGGCCGGGGACGTTCCCGGCCCGAGATCACGGAGTCACGCGTCGTGCGCGTGCAGCGGCCCGACGGCCTGCGCGCAGGTGCAGCCCTGCGGCTCGGCGGCCACGCGCGGGATCAGCTCATCGAGGAGCTGCCGGACGCGGTGCAGGTTCTCGTCGAAGAACGCGAACACCTGCTCTTGCGTGACGGGCTCGACGCCGGGGTCGCCATCGAGGCCGGTGTCGTAGTCGGTGACGAGGGCGATGCCCGCGTAGTGCATGCCCAGCTCGCGCGCGAGGTAGGCCTCGGGGTACTGCGTCATGTTGACGACGTCCCAACCCTGCGCGCGGTACCAGCGCGACTCCGCGCGCGTCGAGAACCGCGGGCCGGGTATCACGACGACGGTTCCGGTCGCGTGCATGCGAACGCCGGCCCGCTCGCCCGCGTCGACGACCGCGCGCGCGAGCACCGGGCAGTACGGATCGGCGTACGACACGTGGTGCGCGTCGCCGGCGTCGTAGAACGTGTCGGCGCGGCCCCACGTGCGATCGACCAGCTGGTCGAGCACGACGAAGTCGCCCGGGTGCACGTCGGGCGACAGCGAGCCGGCCGCGCAGGGTCCGATCACCTGGCGCACGCCGAGCAGGCGCATCGCCCACAGATTCGCCCGCGCCGGCACCCGCGCGGGCACGTATTCGTGGTGACGCCCGTGGCGGGGGATGAACGCGACCCGGCGGCCGCCCAGGTTGACGATCGTGACCGGCGCGCTCGGCGCCCCGAACGGCGTGTCGATCTGCGCGTGCTCGATCTCGGTGCCGGCACCCTCGCCGAACGTGTAGAAGCCCGAGCCGCCGAAGACTCCGATCTCCGCGTGCATCTCGACCGAGACTAGGGGCGTTATGCGCTCTTCGCCTTGGTGTCGGAGGAGGAGCCTGATCCGCCCGACTCGCTCTTCGATGAAGACGAGCCCGCGGACGACGAGTCGCTCGTAGATCCCGACGACGCGGTCGCCGTCTCGGCCGGCTTCTTCTCCTTGCCCCGGCCGCCCGAGCCCGCGCGGTTGTCGGTCTTGTAGAAGCCCGAGCCCTTGAGCACGATGCCGGCCGCCGACAGCACCTTCGTGAGCTTCCCGCCACAACCCTTGTGCTTGGTGAGCGGTGCCTCCGAGAACGACTGGTACACCTCGATGTGCTCGCCGCACTTGGCGCACCGGTAGTCGTAGGTCGGCATCGTTGCTCCGGTCGGTTGTCTCGATGGGGCTCCGTCGTGGGGCTCCGTCGTGGGCCCGGTCGAGCACCGCCGGGCCGGCTGGCACTCGACACCTTCGAGTGCTAATCGTACCGCGCCGGACAGGACACCCGTCCACCACGCGGCAGAATGACGGTGATGGTCGCCGTCGCCCTGCTCGTTCCGGTCGCCTGGCTGCTGGGCACGTTCCCGAGCGCGCAGATCGTCGCCCGGGCGCACGGGCGCGACGTGACGGCCGAAGGCTCGGGCAACCCGGGCGCGTCGAACGTCGCCCGCCTGCTCGGCTGGCGGGCCGGGCTGCTCGTCTTGGTGCTCGACTTCGCCAAGGGCGCGCTCGCGGCCGGTGCCGGGATGGTGATCGCGGGACGGGCGGGCGCGTGCGTGCTCGGCGCCGCGGCCGTGCTCGGTCACACGCTCCCGCTCTACCGCAAGGGGGGCAAGGGCGTTGCCGCGGCCGGGGGCGCGCTCGTGGTGCTCTTTCCGTTCATCGTCGTGGGCCTCGCGGTGTTGTGGGTCGTGATCGCGCGGCTCTTGCACAAGGCGTCACTCGCGTCGCTGCTCGCGACGGTGCTCTTCCCGGTACTCGTCTTCTTGGCCGGCTACCAGTACTGGGAGGTGGCTGCGGTCGCCGCGCTCGCGGTGCTCGTCGTGGCGCGGCATTCGGCCAACATCCGGCGCTTGTTGCGCAACCAGGAGATCGATCTCGGCGCGGGGCCGGGATCCTGAGACGGGAGGTCGGATGTCGAGCGTGCGCAAGGCCGTGATCCCGGCGGCGGGAATGGGGACTCGGTTCCTGCCCGCGACGAAGAGCTCGCCCAAGGAGATGCTGCCCGTCGTCGACAAGCCCGCGATCCAGTATGTCGTCGAAGAAGCCGTGCAGGCCGGGCTCACCGACATCCTCATCATCACGGGTCGCAACAAGCGCGCCATCGAAGATCACTTCGACCGCAACTTCGAGCTCGAGCACCTGCTCGACGAGAGCGGCAAGCACGACCTGCTCAAGGAAGTGCAGTTCTCCTCCGACCTCGCCGACATCCACTACGTGCGCCAGCGCGACCCGCTCGGGCTCGGTCACGCCGTTTCGGTCGCACGTCATCACGTGGGCCACGAGCCGTTCGCGGTGCTGCTCGCCGACGACATCATGGTCGACGAGGGCGCGCTGCTGCGCGCCATGCTCGACGTGCACGACCGACACGGGCGTTCGTGCATCGCGCTTTCCGAAGTCTCTCCCGACGAGATCTCGTCGTACGGCTGCGTCGATCCCGATCTGCCTTCGGCGCATCCGGAAGGGCTCATCGAGATCAAGCGCGTAGTGGAGAAGCCGCCGTGCGAAGAAGCGCCGTCGAACCTCGCCATCATCGGCCGCTACGTGCTCACGCCCGAGATCTTCGACATGCTCGATCACATCGAGCCGGGGCGCGGTGGCGAGCTCCAGCTCACCGATGCGATTGCGCTGCTGCTCGAGCACCAGAGCGTGTTCGGCTACGTGTGCCGCGAAGGTCGCTATGACGTCGGCCAGAAGCTCGATTTCCTCAGGGCGAACATCGAGCTCGCTCTCGCGCGCCCCGACCTCGGTCCGGAGCTCGAGGCGTGGCTGCGCGCTCTCCTCGAACAGCGTCGCCCGTCGTGAGGCTCGTCGCGTCGTGATCCCGCTCGCCGACGCGCAGCGGCAAGTGCTCGACGAGATCTCGCCGCTCGCGCCGCGGCCGTGCGCGACCCGCGACGCGCGGGGCCTCGTGCTCGCCGAAGACGTGATCGCGACCGAACCGGTGCCCCCGTTCGCAAACACCGGGATGGACGGTTATGCGGTGCGCGCCGCCGACACGCCCGGCCGACTGCACGTGGTCGGCGAGCTGCCGGCGGGGCGGGCGCCCACGATCGCCGTCGGGCCGGGTGAGGCGATCCGCATCATGACGGGCGCGCCGATACCTCCCGGCGCCGACGCGGTCGTGATGGTCGAGCGCACGCTGCTCGACGGCGACACCGTCGCGGTCGAGCCGGCCCGGCCCGGCGACCACGTACGGCCGGCGGGCGGTGATGTGCGCGCGGGCGAGCTCGTGTTCGCGCGCGGCACGCAGCTCACGCCCGCGCACCTGGGCGTGCTCGCGAGCCTCGATCGTCACGAGGTGGTGTGCCATCCGCGGCCGCGCGTCGGTGTGCTGTCGACGGGCGACGAGCTCGTCGAAGGCGGCCCGCTGCAACCGGGACGCATCCGTGACTCGAACCGGCCGATGCTGCTCGCGCTGGTCGACGAGATCGGCTGCGCGCCGGTCAACCTGGGCATGATCGGCGACGACGAGGCTGCGATCACCGCGGCGGTCGAGCGCGCGGCCGACGGCTGCGACGCGCTGTTGACGAGCGGCGCGGTATCGGTCGGGGACTACGACTTCGTGAAGGTCGTGCTCGGCCGGGTCGCGCACGCGCGCGGTGGCATGTCGCTGTGGGCCCAGGTCGCGATCAAGCCGGCCAAGCCGCTGGCGTTCGCGATGCTCGGTGCGGTCCCCGCCTTCGGCCTGCCGGGGAACCCGGTGTCGTCGCGCGTGAGCTTCGAGCTCTTCGCGCGGCCGGCGCTGCGCCGGCTCGCGGGCCTTGCCGACGCCCTGCCCGAGCCCGTTCGGGCCGTTGCGACATCGGCGTTCTCCCGCCGGCCCGACGGCAAGCTCCACCTCGACCGGGTCCTGGTGCGGGTGGAGGGCGGACGGTACGTCTGCGAGCGCGCCGGCGCCAGCCAGGCGAGCAACGTGCTGTCGGGGATGGCCGCCGCCAACGGCCTGGCGCTCGTGGCCGACGGCGACGGGATCGCAGCCGGCGAGGAGCTCCCCGTCCTCCTCTTGTAGAGAAACGGC
>DATMUX010000634.1:0-10214 GCA_035563695.1 Acidimicrobiia bacterium | reverse complement strand
CCACTCCCGTGCGTCGCGCAAGCTGTCGAGGGTGACCTGATGCTCCATCCGGTACTCGCGATAGACGGTGGGGATCTCGTGCGCGCGCAGCTCGCGTGCGAGATCGCGTGAGCGTTGCACCGGTATCAGCGGGTCGTCCCGTCCGTGCTGCACCAGTACGGGTACGTCACGCGCGCCGTCGCCGACCGCGAGCACCGGCACCGCCGGACTCATGGCGAGCGTCGCGGCCGGGCACACGTGCTCCTCGCCGGAGAGCGCGAGCGCCAACGCCAACCCCGCACCCTGCGAGAAGCCCCCGAACACCGCCGACGCGCGATCGAACCCGAGCTTCTCGCACTGCTCGTCGACGAGCGCGTCGAGCTCGATGAGCGCGGCGTCGAACGCGGGGCCGATGTCGCCGCCGCCCATGAAGTCGTACCACATGTAACCGGGAGTGCCCGGCGCGTCGAGCGGCGCACGCGGCATGACCGCCGCGAACATGCCCCCCGGATCGAGGTACGGCAACACCCCTCCGAGGTCGACCTCGTCGGCGCCGTAGCCGTGCAGGAGGAGCAAGAGACGTTGCGCGGCGGACCCGGTGACGATGTTCGTGACGAGGGCCATGACCCGCAGGATAATTCAGAGCGTCGGGCGGTATCGGTGCCGGAACCGCCGGCTCGGCAGCCGGGCCGTGCTGCGCTCGATCGACAGATCCTTGCGAATGACGCTGACGCTGCCGTCGACCTCCAGCACGGCGCGCTGGATATCCTCGACGCGCGTCGGGGTGTCGAGGCGCGATTGCAGGATGCGCTCGACGTCTTCGGGAATCAGGTGCTCCTTGCGCAGCGACGCCTCGACGATGTGGCCGTCGTCGACGAGCACCCGTCCCCGCCCCTCGACGACGCGCCGGAAGTCGGGCGAGCGCGCGCTCAGCACCGAGACGACGTAGTTCGCGGTCAACAACGTCGTGGCCGACACGAGCCCGCCCGCGAGCGTCGCGTCGGGCCCGGTCATCGCGTTCTGCACCGCGTTCGCGACGAGGAGGATCAGCACGAGGTCGAACGGCTCGAGCTGGGCCATCTCCCGCCGCCCGCCGAGCCGCAGGCCCACGAGGACGGCGACGTACACCACCAGGGTGCGCACGACGATGTTGGCCCAGTGCGCCCACTCCATCGCGCTGGAAGGTACGGCTGTGGCGGCGGGGCGTGGTGGATGGTCGCCGCCGGTCCGGCTTCCGGCGCCACTCAGTGCCGGTGGCGGTCGCGGCGGCGGTGCCGGTGCGGCGAGCTCTCGGGCGCGAGCGTGTGCGCGGCGGCGACGAGCGCGAGATGCGTGAACGCCTGCGGGAAGTTGCCGACGAGACGGCCGGCGTCCGGGTCGAACTCCTCGGCGTACAACCCCAGATCGTTCGCGAGCCCGAGCAGCCGCGTGAACAGCGCGCGCGCGTCGGCGTGCTCGCCCGACAGCGCCAGGGCCTCGACGAGCCAGAAGCTGCACGGCAGGAACATGCCTTCGGGTTCGCCGATGCCATCGAGCGCGCCGTCGGTGGGCACGTAACGCAGCACGAGACCGTCCCGCGTGAGCTCGCGGCGCACGGCGGCGATCGTCGAGAGCACGCGCGGGTCGTCGGGCGGAAGGAAGCCCACGAGCGGGATCAACAGCACCGACGCGTCGAGCGCCTCCGCGTCGTACGACTGCACGAACGCTCCCCGAGCTTCGTTGAACCCGCGCGCACACACGTCGGCGTGGATCTCGTCGCGCACCCGGCGCCAACGCTCGACCGGACCGTTGAACCCGGCGTGCTCGACCATCGCGATCGCGCGATCGAACGCGACCCAGCACATCACCTTCGAATGGGTGAAGTGCCGGCGGCCGCCGCGTACCTCCCAGATGCCGTCGTCGGGCTCGTGCCAGAGCTCTTCGAGCGCTTCGACGAGCAACGTCGCGAGCGACCACGTGTCGTCGCTCGGCAACGTGTCGATGCGCGCGGCCTGCCAGAGGACGTCCAGCAACTCGCCGTAGACATCGAGCTGGAGCTGGCTGTGCGCGGCATTGCCCATCCGCACCGGTGCGGAGCTCCCGTAGCCGGGGAGCCAGTCCAGCTCGATCTCGGTGAGCCGCCGCTCTCCCGCGACGCCGTACATCGTCTGCAGGCACTGCGGGTCGCCGGCGACGGCACGCAGCAACCAGCTGCGCCAGCGCAACGCCTCGTCGCGGAACCCGCCGATCAGGAGCGCCTCGAGGGTGAGCGTCGCGTCGCGCACCCAGCAGTAGCGATAGTCCCAGTTGCGGGAGCCGCCGATCACCTCCGGCAACGACGTGGTCGGTGCGGCGACGATGCCGCCCGTCGGGGCGTACGTCAGCGCCTCGAGCGTCAAGCACGAGCGCACCACGGCTGCGCGCCACTCCGATCCGATCGAGCACTGCGACGACCACTGCGACCACGCGTGTGTCGTGTCCTCGATCGCGGCGGCCGCGTCGGGGTCGACTGGTCGCGGATCATGCGACGGGAACCAGCCGAGCACGAACGGCACGCGCGCACCGGCCGTGACGGTGAACGACGCGACTGTCGTGCGATCACGACCGTGGAGGTGGAGCGGCGTGCGCAGCTCCAGACCGTCGGGCCCCGCGACCGCGCGCCAGACGCCGTCGACGCGGCGGACCCATGGCACGATCGACCCGTAATCGAATCGGACGATGAGCTCGGCGTGCATGTCGACCGACCCGTCGAGGCCTTTGACGAGCCGCACGAGGTGCGGGCGCTCGGTACCGAGCGCGAGGCAGTCGACGACGCGGACGCGACCCGACGCGGTGCGGTGCTCGGTCTCGAGTACGAGTGTTCCGTCGCGGTAATGGCGAGTCGTCGCGGCCGGCGCTTCGGGCGCGAGGAGGAACCGGCCGTGCCCGGGGGTGCCGACGAGTGCGGCGAAACAGGCCCCGGAGTCGAACCGCGGGACGCACCACCAGTCGACGGAACCGGCACGCGATACGAGCGCGGCCGTGCGCCGGTCACCGAGCAAGGCGTAGTCCTCGAGCGGCGGCGTCATTGGCGGACGACGCTACGCCGCCCGGGTAGCGTCGGGGAGATGACAGCCTCAACTCCCGTCGAGAACCACGACCTCGGGCCGGGAGCGGCCGGGGGTGTCATCGGCGTCGACGTCGGCGGTACCGGCATCAAAGCCGCGGTGGTCGATGTCACGCACGGCATCGCCTCGGGTCGCACACGCCTCGAGACGCCGCAGCCCGCGACACCCGCGGCGGTGGCCGCGACCGTCGCCACACTCGTGCGCCACTTCCCGACGACAGGGCCGGTCGGGTGCACCGTGCCGGCCGTCGTGACCGCGGGAACGGTGCGGACCGCGGCACACATCGACCCGTCGTGGATCAACACCCATGCGACCACGGTGATCTCGAAGGCAACCGACCGGCCGTGTGTCGTGCTGAACGACGCCGACGCCGCCGGCATCGCCGAAGCGCGGTTCGGCGCGGCGCGCGGGCATCGCGGGGTCGTGATCATGATCACGGTGGGCACGGGCATTGGCACGGCGTTGCTGAACAACGGAGTGCTGGTCGCCAACTCGGAGCTCGGTCACATCGTCGTGAACCGCCACATTGCCGACGCGTGGGTCTCCGACTCGACCCGCGTCGACAAGAACCTCACGTGGAAGCGGTGGACGCGACGGTTCGAGCGCTACCTCACGCACCTGCACGATCTGCTGTGGCCCGACCTGATCGTGGTCGGAGGTGGCATCGTGAAGCACGCCGACCGGTTCCTCGACCGCCTCGATCCGGGGTGCGAGGTCCGGGTCGCCGAGCTCGGCAACCTCGCGGGCATCGTCGGCGCGGCGATCGCGGCCGCCGAACACGTCCCCGCGCCGAACTGACCCCGCGTTCTACCAGTCGGGGCGGAGCGGCAGGCCGCTGCGGCCCGCGTCATCGTTGCGCACCGCCAGCACCTGGTGGATCTGGATGCGCGCTTCGGCGAACAGGCACGCCGAGCCGGCCATGTAGAGCCGCCACACGCGCGCGCGGCCCTCCCCCGCGTGCCGTACCGCCTCGTCCCAGTGCGCTTCGAGATTCGAGACCCAGTGCCGCAGCGTGCGGTCGTAGTGCTCGCGGAGTCCTTCGACGTGACGCACCTCGAAACCGGCGCGCTGCACACGCGACACGACGCTGCCGACCTCGTGGAGCTCGCCGTCGGGGAACACATACTTGTCGACGAATCCGCGTCGGGCGAAGCGCGGCCGGCCCCAGTGGCGGGCGATACCGTGATTCAGCAGGCGACCTTGCGGCCGCAGCAGCGCGAAGAGTCGCTCGAAGTACTCGTCGAGCCGCGCGCCACCGACGTGCTCGAACATCCCGATCGAGCTGATCGCGTCGAAGGGCCCGTCGACGATGTCGCGGTAGTCCTGCTCGCGGATCTCGACACGGTCGGCGAGCCCCGCCTCGGCGACCGCCTTGCGGGCCCAGTCGGCCTGCCGGCTCGAGAGCGTGACGCCCACGGCGTGCACACCGTGGTGGCGCGCCGCATGCATCACCATGCCGCCCCAGCCGCAGCCGACGTCGAGCAGGCGCATACCGGGGCGCAGCCCGAGTTTGCGGCAGACCAGCTCGTACTTCGCGGCCTGCGCGTCCTCGAGCGTCGCCGTCTCGGACTCGAACACGGCGCACGAGTACGTCATCGACGGTCCGAGCACGAGCCGGTAGAAGTCGTTCGACACGTCGTAGTGGTGCGCGATCCCCGCGGCGTCGCGCGCCTTGGTGTGACGGCGTCCGTGCAGGTGCGCTTCTTCCGGCGGGGGCGCCAGCGGCCGCAGCGCGCCGACGCCGGCCATGCGCGCGGCCGCGAGCCACTCCCGCGCCGTGAGCCTCGCCTGGGGGAGGCGATGGCGCAGCGCGAGCGCAGTGGAGATGTCGCCGTCGATTTCGATCGCACCGGCGACGTACGCCCGGGCGAACCCGAGCTCACCCGGTGCCGTCAGCACATAGTGCAGCGCGTCGGGTGAGCGCACGATGACGCGCGTCGACGCGTCGATAGGGCCGATGCGGCTGCCGTCGTAGCACTCGAGGGCCGCGGGCAAGTCGCCGCCCAGGAAGCTGCCGACCAGCCCGGCGAGACCGCCGCGGCCATCGGAGAAGCCGGATCGCACCGGCGCGCCCGCGCCCGAGAGATCGGTGTGGACCGCGGGTCGCTCGTCGACCTGCATGCGTCACCTCCGCGGAGTTGACCGGCACCTGGCGAGCGTTCCCGCCCGCGCGTCCATCGTGCCGCGCGGCGGGCACCCCCGTCGAGGGCGTCAGGCAGACGGGCTCTGCAGCGGGCGCCAGTAGTGCCCGGGGTCGAGGAACCGGTGCTGTCCCGACGGGCCGTCGCTGCCGGCGACATAGTCCTCGGGCGCGCCGGTCTTCCATGCCTGGATGATCGGGTCGACGATCCGCCACGACCACTCGACTTCGTCGAAACGCAGGAACGGCGTGTGGTCACCTTCGAGGACGTCGAGCAGGAGCTGCTCGTAGGCCGACGCCTCCCGGTCGTCAGCCGTCGCGTACTCGGCCCGCAACACCGACTCGCGCGCCTCGAGATCGAGTCCGGGCTGCTTCGTCCGCACCACCAGCTCCGTGCACTCGGCCGGGCTCATGCGGAACACGAGCCAGTTCGGCTCGGCGTGCTCGAGCGGGGTGTGGCGGAACAACCGCGTCGGCGGCTCCCGGAACCGGTACACGACCTCGTGGGCCTTCGCCGCGAGGCGCTTGCCCGACCGCAACAGCACCGGGATGCCTTCCCATCGCCACGTGTCGACGTGCAGCCGGACGGCCGCGAAAGTGTCGGTGCGCGATGTCGGGTCGACGCCCGGCTCGGCGCGGTACGCGATGCGCGGCTCCCCCTCGACGAGCCCCGCTGTGTACTGGCCGCGCACGGCGTCCACCTCGGGGTCGACGTGCTGGACGGCCTTGAGCACCTCGACCTTGTGATCGCGGAGCATCTCCGCGTCCCACAGCGCCGGAGGCTCCATCGTGGCGAACGTCATCATCTGCACGAGGTGGTTCTGGATCATGTCGCGCAGCGCGCCGATGCCGTCGTAGTAGCGGGAACGGCCTTCGACACCCAGCGTCTCGCCGACCGTGATCTGGATCTCGTCGACGTGGGCCGACTTCAGCACGGGCTCGATGAACCGGTTCGCGAACCGGAACACGAGCATGTTCTGCACAGTCTCCTTGCCGAGGAAGTGGTCGATGCGGAAGATCTGATCCTCGCGCCAGTGCTTGTGGAGCTGCTCGTTCAGCGCGAGCGCACTGTCGAGATCGGTCCCGAACGGCTTTTCGATCACGAGCCGGCGCGTCCCGTTCGTCTCGTCGGCGAGGCCGGCTTTGGCGATCGTCTCGGCCGCGTCGGCGAACACGCCCGGCGGAAGTGCGAGATAGAAGATGGCCGGCCCGTCGAGCACCGAGTGCAACGCGCGCAGTGATTCGACCGACAGGTCGCCGCCGTGGAAGTCGATGCGGTCGATGAACCGGTCGAGGTACTTCTTGTCGACGTCGGCGCCGTGCACGTCGATGGCCGCGCGCAGGTTCTCGTGGAACTGCTCGCTCGTCCACTCCTGGCGCGCATAGCCGACGATGCGCAGGTCCTCGAGCCGCTCGCGGCGCTCGAGCGACAACAGCGAGGGGAACAACAAACGGGCGGCGAGGTCGCCCGAGGCACCGATCACCACGAGAGTCGGCTGGCTGGTCACGAGGTTCTCCTTGCCGTGGTCTCGCTCACCGCGGCTCCCGCACGATCGGGCCGCGGAAGGCACGGTAACCGCTCACGGCCCGAGCCCTAGCTGCGTGGGTCATCGCCGCGCATGTGCCGTGAGAGGTCTCCGAAGAGCTTCGGGTCGAAGACGCGCTCGATGAACCGCCAGCCGCCGTCGGACCGGGTGAAGCGGTCGCGGTACTCCCCCACGAGTGTCGGGTGGAGGCCGAGCCCGGTGACCTGCAGGACCGTGAAATAGCTGCGGGCGGTGGCGGTGTCGCCATCGACGCGCACGGTCACGTTGGTGAGTTGGTGCACTGTACGAGGAGTGCCGTCGTCGTACAGGATCACGGGGTCGAAGAGCGTGCGCGCCTCACGCGCGCCGCGCAGGACGCGGTCGTGGCGCGTCGACCGCAGCTCGGCGTGCGCGAACAGCTCGGCGACGTCGTCGAGCCGGCCCGCGTCGAGCAGGAACGCGTACTCGTGGATCAGGGCCGTGATCGCCTCGACGTCGGCGTTCATGCCAGGCGCGCCGGCATGCGCGCGTAGCCCCGCACGTTTCCGGAGTGGACGCGTGCGAGGTGGTGCTCGTCGATCTCGTATCCCGGATACCGATCGAGGAACTCTTCGAGGCTGACGCGCATCTCGAGCCGGGCGAGGGCGGCGCCGAGGCACACGTGGATGCCGTGCCCGAACCCGAGATGATGCGTCGGCCAGGAGCGGTCGATGTCGAACACATCGGGCCGTTCCCACACTCGCTCGTCGCGGTTGCCCGAGCCGAGAAGCAACAGCACCTTGTCGCCCGCAGGCATGGTGCGGCCATGCAGCTCGACGTCGCGCGTGAGCGTGCGGGCCATCAGCTGGGTCGAGCCCTCGTAGCGGAGGATCTCCTCCACCGCGTCGGGGATGCGCGCGGGATCGGCGATCACCTTGACGCGCTCGCCCGGGAAGCGCTGCAACGCGAGCAGGCAGTTGCCGAGCAGCTTCGTCGTGGTCTCGTTGCCGGCGATGATCAACAAGAAGCAGAAGCCGACGACCTGCTCGTCGGTGAGGAGCTCGCCGTCGGTACCCGCCGAGAGGAGGGCCGCGGTGAAGTCGTCGGCGTCGGGAGCCGAGGACCGCGCCCGCCGGTCGGCCACGAACGCCGAGAAGTACTTGTAGAGGTGATAGCCCGCTTCGATGCCTTCGGGCGTGACGTCGGGAACACCTTCCTCGCGGTGCAGCAGCGCGTCGCTCCAGATGCGCAGCTGCGTCTGGTCGGAATCGGGCACGCCGATGAGCTTCGAGATCACGTCCATCGGCAGCAGCGCGGCATACTCGGCGATGAGATCGATCTCGGGGCCGCCCGCGAGCGCGTCGAGGTACCGCGTGGACAGCGCACGGATCGCGGGTTCGAGGCCGGCGATGCGCCGCGGAGTGAACGCCCGGCTCACGAGCCGGCGCAGACCCGTGTGCGCGGGCGGGTCGGTGGTGAGCAGCATCGGCAACGAGTTCCCCTGCTCGAGCGTGATGCCGTGACGTGAGCAGTAGGTCTCGGGATCGTGGAGGGCGTCGAGCACGTCGGCGTAGCGGGACAGCGCCCAGAAGCCCAGCTCGTCGTCGTGGTAACAGGGCGCCTCGTCGCGCAGCTGCCGGTAGACCGGAAACGGGTCTTCGTGGAACTCGTAGGCGTACGGGTTGAAGCGCTCCACGGAGCGCAGGCTACGCGCCCTAGGATTCCGGCGTGGCCGATCGCGCCCGCTGGTTGCTCCTCACCCACCAGGGTCGCATGGTGCTCGTTGCCCTGTACCTCACGGCCGGCGCGGTGTCGGTCGTCACCTACGCGGTCATGCGGGGCCCGCTCTACGCGCTGGGTCAGGCCGCGGTACTCGCGTTCGGGTTGTTCTGGGTGCGCTGGTGCCTGCAGCGACCATGGCCCGGGCAAGGTCGATGGGAATGAGCGCGCTCGACATCTCGCCGCTCACGCCGCACATCGGCGCCGAAGTGCGGGGCGTCGATCTCGCCGGCGATCTGCCCGACGACACGATCGCCGAGATTCGCGCCGCGTGGCTCGAGCACCTCGTCGTCTTCTTCCCCGACCAGCATCTCGCCCCCGAGGCCCACGTCGCGTTCGCGCGCCGCTTCGGCGAAATCACCGAAGGGCACCCGGTCGAGCCGTCGTTGCCCGGGCACCCGAACGTGCTGCCGATCGACAGCGAGAAGGACCGGGTCGACTTCTGGCACACCGACGTCACGTACATGAAGAAGCCGCCGACCGGTTCGTTGCTCTACGCGGTGCAGCTCCCCGGCGTCGGGGGCGACACGATGTGGACGAGCACGCGCGTCGCGTACGACACGCTCGCGCCGCAGCTGCAACATTTCTGCGACGAGCTCACCGCGATCCACTTCGACCCGAACTACGCGCAGGTGATCGCCGAAGGCGGCGGCCAGGACTGGGACGGCAAGCACCTCGACCGCTTGTGGCCGGTCGAGCATCCCGTCGTGCGCGTGCATCCCGAGACCGGACGCCGGAACCTCTTCGTCAACCCGCAGTTCACGGTCGGCCTGAAGGGTTTCCCCGGCCCGCAGGGACTCGGCCTGTTGCGCATGCTGTACGAGCACATGACCCGGCCCGAGTTCCTCGTGCGCTACCGCTGGCACGAGGGAACGCTCGCGTTCTGGGACAACCGCGCAACCATGCACTACGGCGTGAACGACTACGGCGACGCTCGCCGGCTCATGTACCGCGTGACGCTGCGCGGCGACCGGCCCTACGGTCCCGGCGCCGACGGTCGCTGATCGGGCCGGTCCGCGGGCCCGCCCATCAGCCGTTCCTCGGCCTGCGAGAGCCGGACGATCCCCCACAACACCGCCGCGATCGACGCGACGACGGCACTCGTCTGCAGCGCACCGTGGGTGCCGACGTGCTCGTCGAGCAGCACGAGACCGAGCACCGCGCCCGAGATCACGCTCATCGACTCGGTCGAGCCGACCGCGGCGCCCAACGCGCCCGTCTGCAGGGCGCTCTGCGCGACGATCACGCCGCCGATGGCCGCGACCGCGAGCGCGTACGGCTCCCAGTGCGACACCCACGCGAACAAGCCGTCGCCCAGGTAGTGCACCAAGGCCTTCGTGAGCAACGCCGCCGCTCCGAACGCGATCCCCGCGGCCACGCCGAGGAACGCGGCGCGCGGCGGGCCGCTCGTCGCGCGGCCGAACGCCATGCACACGGCGATCACCACGATGAGCGCCGGTCCGGCCGCGATCCAGCGTGACACCGCGCCGATCTCACGACCGCCGGTCGGCGACACCTCGTAGAGGAACAGCGCCAGGCCACCCGAGAGCACGACGGCCGCGACCCAGTCGGAGCGATGTACCGGACGGTGCACGAACATCGAGCCGATGAAGAGCGACATGAGGATGCCCGTCGCGAGGATCGGCTCGACGAACACCACGGCCGCGAGCCCGAGCGCGGCGGCGTGGCACAGATAGCCACCGAAGTCGGAGAGCAGGCCGAGCA
>DATMUX010000633.1:0-5436 GCA_035563695.1 Acidimicrobiia bacterium | reverse complement strand
AGTGAGGGTATCGGCCCGGTCGAAGAACGCATGCCGCGTCAACGCACCGGTCAGGGCATCGTGGTCGGCGAGCGCGTATGCGCGTGCCAGCGCCACCTGGTGTGAATGAGCGAACCACGCCGCGAGCACCGAGATCAGCGGGCCGAGCGCGAGCATCACGACCAACCCGACTCCGTCGCTGACGGCATCTGCGATCACCATGACCGTGACGAAGGCCCATCCGGCCCACACGCTGAGCCCACGCGGATCCACAGCTCCTCGAACTCTGCCGATCGCGCGGTCGTTCACAGGCAAGCCCAGCAGGTCCCTCGACGAGGCATCCAAACCCCGCACGCAACCCCACACAGAATGCCGTACGCGTCGACCCTTGTGCGAGTCGGCGGTCGACTCCGGCGAATCAGAGCCAACCCAGCGCGAGCCCGAAGACGACGATCAATGCGACGTCGACCGCCGCGAGGCCGCCGACGCGACGCCAGCGCACCCGCTGGTCGGAGGCGTCGTACACCCACGCGGCGAAGAGGAAGAACCACAGGTACCCGAAGACGACGATGACCGGGAACGACGCTGTGTTCCACCACCAGTACGCCCAATGGAACGTTCCGGTCGTGTGGAGGAACAGCTCGACTGCGACGCTCACGAGCGAGAGGCCGATCGCGACCGCGATGCGATTGGGGATGCCGAGCACGCGGACGGCGCGGTCTCGAGGGAGGAGCTTCACGTAGACGATGCCGGCGAGCGCGAACATGAAGCTGATTTCGACGTTGAGACCGACGAGGAACTGGTACGCGGTCGGGCCGGTCGTCGCCCACAAGGGCGCGTGATTGGTGACGTGCAACACGATCGCGTTAATGATCTCGTTGAACCAGTCGGCGAACCACACTGCGAGTCCGGCCGCGACGACGTCGAGGCGACCGCGCTCGACCTCGTTGGCGTAGGCCAAGAAGATGAGAGCGAGCAACGTCACCGCGTACCACTTGAACTGTGATGCATCGCGCACGAGTCGTTCGGCCTCGAGTGTCGGGCCGGTTCGTGCCGTGAGCCGCGACGCGATCACGCCGGTACGATACGCGTACTTTCCGTCGGCCGGTTCGATGTTCTACGCTCGATCGGGAGTCGGCGATCGGGAGTCGGGAGGTCCCCGTGCGAGTGCACGTCGATCCGGAACGCTGTCAGGGACACAATCGTTGCTATGCCCTCGCGCCCGAGTTGTTCGACATCGACGAGGAAGGCAACGCGCACGAGCTCAACGACGGCGCCGTTCCCGCCGATCTCGAGGACAAAGCCCGGCTCGCGGAGGCCAACTGCCCCGAGTACGCGATCTCGATCACGGAGTAGCGCATGACGCACCGGCCGCTCGTACACGATTGGTCGACCGACTTCGACCACACGGATCCCCAGTGGGTCGCCGACCCCTTCCCGATCTGGGAGCGCTTGCGCCACGAGTGCCCGGTCGCACACAGCGACCGCTACGGCGGAACATGGTTGCCGACGACGCACGAGCTCGTCGCCGAGGTCGCGTACGACACCGACCACTTCACGTCGCGTTCGGTCGTCGTGAGCGAGGTGCGGCCCACCGACCAGGATCTTCCCGCGCCGATCGGGGTGGCGCCCCCGATCACGTCCGACCCGCCGTTCCATGCGCTGGCGCGCCGCTTGCTGCTGCCCGCGTTCGGACCCAACCCGATCAATGCACTCGAGCCGTACACGCGTGCGCTGTGCAACGAGCTCCTCGACCGCATCGGCGATCGTCGCGAGTTCGATGCCGCGGTCGACTACGCGCAAGACATCCCGTTGCGGGTCATCGCCCGCATGCTCGGCTTCCCCGAAGAGGACGCGGATCGTTTCCGCTACTTCATTCGCCTCGTGCTGGAGAGCGTCGACTCCACCGCCGAGGAACGGCAGGCACAGATCGACGGACGGGAGCTCGACGACTACATCGATGCTCGGATCGCGGAGCATCTCGAACATCCGCGTGACGACCTCACGACCTTCCTGCTCGAGGCCGAGCTCGACGGCGAGAAACTCCATCCCGACCACGTGCGCGGCACCATGGTGCTGCTGATGATCGCCGGCATCGACACGACATGGTCGGCCATCGGTGCGTCACTGTGGCATCTTGCATCCCATCCCGAAGACCGCGCGCGCCTCGCGGCCGACCCGTCGCTCATGCCTACCGCGGTCGAGGAGTTCCTGCGCGCCTACGCGCCGGTCACGATGGCCCGTCTGGTCGCCAAGGACTTCGACTTCCACGGCTGCCCGATGAAAGAAGGCGACTGGCTGTTGCTGCCGTTCCCAGCCGCGAACCGTGATCCCGAAGCCTTCCCCGACGCGGATCACGTCGTGCTCGACCGCGCCGCGAACCGTCACGCCGCGTTCGGGCTCGGCATACACCGGTGCCTCGGATCGAATCTCGCGCGTATGGAGCTCCAGATCGCGCTCGAGGAATGGATGAAGCGCTATCCCGACTTCGAGCTCGCCGCGCCCGAGAACGTCACGTGGTCGGCCGGGCAGGTCCGCGGACCGCGCACGCTAACCGTGCGCATCCCGTAGCCTCGTTCAGCCCGCGGCGGCGCGCAGGCCTTCGAGGTCCGTCACGACGATCTCGCGCCTCGCCGTCGTCACCAGGTTGCGTTTGCGCAGTGAGGCGAGCGCCCGCGCCACCGCTTCACGCGAGCCGGCGACCCACTGGGCGAGATCCTCCTGGGTGAGCGGCACGGTGATGCGGATCCCCTGATCCGACGGCTCGCCTGCGTCCTCCGCGAGCTCGACCAGGCGCAGCGCCACCCGGCCGAGCGTGTCGCGCGCGCCGAATTCCACCCGTAGGCGATCCGAGTCGCGCACGCGGGCGTTGACGACGCGCAACATCGCGAGCCCCGCACCGGGCACCTCGGCCAGGAACGTGCGGAAGTCGTCACTCGCGATCACTTGCGCGTCGACGGGCTCGAGCGCGATCGCGCTCGCGGAGCGAGGCTCACCATCGATGGCGCTGAGATCGCCGAGCACGTCGCCGGGTCCGCGCACCGCGAGCAACACACCGTGGCCGTCGTCGGTGCTCGCCGAGATCTTCACCCTCCCGCGGTGCACGACGAGCACGGCTCGGCCGAGGTCGCCCTCGAGGAACAAGGGCGCGCCGGCCGCGTACCGGCGTCGCCGACCCAGCGCGGCCAGCGCATCACGAGCGGCCGGACTGAGCTCGGCGAGGAGACCTCGGTCCACGCGAGGACGCTACCGCGTGTGTCAGATGACGCATTCGGGCTGTCGCGTCCGCCGCAGTCGCGCCGGCTGCTCCGGCGCAGGATGAGACCAACAGTCGTCTCGCTCACCGGAGGATCGTCATGGGCCGTGTTCGCACTCTCATCGCCCTGAGCGCCGTGCTCGTCCTCGTCGCCCTGGCGACGCTGTTCGTCGTCGTCGACGGGTCACCGGCACCGGCCGGCCGCGCCACGAGCCCGGTTGCGACAACTCCTGCGGCCGAGACGACCACCACGACGAGCCGGGTCAACCCGTGAGCGACGTGAGGAAGCGGATGGGCGGGCTCAGGCGCTCGCACTGCGCGGCGTCGATCGGCTTCGCCGGATCCGCCAGAAACGCCCGGCGGAGCTGCGCCAGGCACGGTGGGTTACTCACGCCGAGCACATTGCCGTCGAGCGTCCCGAACACGAGTGCGGTGGCATTGGGCAGGCCGCGCTGGAACGTGTCACTCCATTGGGGATCGGCTGCGGGTTCGAACGCGGGCGCGACGATGAGCGTCGGCACCGTCGTCGACGGGTCGTCGAATGCGACGTCGGCAATCTCGTGCACCTGCCACACCTTGCACGACTGTTGAAGGAACCCGTCGTCGATTCCGGCCAACTCCGGCAGAGTTCGCCGGGTCAGCGCACTGCCGTTGACGTCGATCGTGTAGAGCTCGTACGAGCAGAGGTTCGAGAGGTATGCGCCCCAGCCAAACGTCGGATCGAGCACATCGGCGTTGTCCGCGACGGCACTCGCGGCGATGGGCGAATCGCTCGCACCACCGTGCGCCGTGGCGGCGATCGCGGCCGCTATGAGCGGAAAGACCTCCCGGTGGTTCAAGGCACTCCGCAGTGCCTGGGCGGTGCGCGTCGCATCGAGCCAGATCGCGTGCCTGTGTCCGTTGCCATCGTCACCCATGACGAGGTGAGGGTGCGCGCGGTAGAAGTCGGCCGCGGCACGAAGCTGCTCGGGCAGGTTCGGGAACGACACGTTGCACGACGCGTCCTGCCGGCAGAGCGCGGCGTATTGCCCGAACGCGTCCGACAAGTACTTCGTGGGATTCGTGTAGCTGCTCTGCCCGGGTGCGACCGGCTCCTGGAGCGTCAGCGTTCGAACGACATCCGGAAGCCGGCGAACCACCTCGAGCGCGGCGATCGTCGCCACGTAGCCACTGACGAGGTTGACATGGTCGAAGTGCAGCGCGCGAATGAGGTCGACCATGTCGTCGCCCACGCTCACGTAATTGTAGGAATCGAGATCGACGCCCGCCGCCTGCCACCGCGTGTAGCACGCCTGCAATGCCGCTTGCTCCCGTTGCTGCTCGGCGGGGTCGCCGAACGGCTTCGTGAGCGCGTCGGGCGCAACCTTCGTGTATTCGGGGCACGTGAGCGCCGGGTCGGACAACGGAGGGCCGCTCCACCCGCGTTGCGCGAGCTGGATCTCCTCGGCGTGATCGCGGGCGGGCGAGGTCGCGAGGTCGTCGGCACCGAAGTCGAGCACCGGATCGCTCGCGGCATGACCGCGCGCGGGCGCGCGGTACACGCCGAGCCTCACGACGCGACCGTGCGGCTTGCTGCGATCCTCGGGAACCGTCAACGTCCCACAGATCAGGCCCGGGATGCGGCGCTCGTCGTCGGCCGGGCACTGCACCGCGGAGTACGACACCGGATAGCTGCCGAGACTCGCCGCCGGCCGCGCAGTCGAAGACTGAGAGGACGAGCCGCGGTTGCGGATCGCGATCGCGGCGGCCGGCACTGCGATCACCACGACGACCGCCGCGGCGACGAGCGCGATGTTGCGGCCGTGCGCCGGGTGTTGCGCAGGCCGCTCGGGCACAGCCTCACGGACGGCCTTGGGCTCGGGCTCGGGCGGCGAAACCACCTCGACGGTCGCAACCGGTCCGGGCAAGCCCTTGAGTGTGAGCGGCCCGATCGAGCGGAACTCGAATCGGCCGCGCGTCCCGACCAAGCCCCGCACGACCTCGTTCGTAAGCGTCTGGCCCGGCTGCGCGGCCGCACACAAGCGCGCCGCTTCGTTCACCGGTGTCCCGAACCAGTCGTTGTCGTCCTCGGCGGCCTCACCCGCGCTGATCCCGACGTAGATCTGGGCCGGATCGTCGGCGTCGAGCGCGGCGATTGCTTCCTGCATAGCGACGGCGCACGCGACCGCGTCGAGCGCGCTGTGACGGAACACGACCATCAG
>DATMUX010000632.1:0-3582 GCA_035563695.1 Acidimicrobiia bacterium | reverse complement strand
GTAAACGCATTCCGCGGATCCTGATCGTGCAACACCTTCGTAATCGCCGCCGTCAACGTCGTCTTCCCATGATCGATATGGCCAATCGTGCCAATGTTCAAGTGCGGCTTCGTGCGCTCGAACTTCTCTTTCGCCATGGTGCTGCTTCGCTTTCTGACTTCGGTGATACCGACTTCGGTGATACCAACCTCGGTGATACCGACCTCGGTAACACCGTGGTGTGCTGGGTAGCGGAGGCGGGACTCGAACCCGCGACCCCACGATTATGAGCCGTGTGCTCTTACCAACTGAGCTACTCCGCCAGGGTGGAGCGGGCCCGAAGGCCCGCCCCGGCGAGCCCCCTTACGGACTTGAACCGTAGACCCCTTCCTTACCATGGAAGTGCTCTGCCGACTGAGCTAAGGGGGCAGGACCCGGTGAGCCTAGCCGAGCGGGCGTAGCGTTCGGGTTCGTGTACCGCACCCGCCTGGCCGCACCTCGCGACGCGGAGGCCCTGCGCGCCATCTACAACGTCGAGGTCCTCGAGTCGACCGTGACGTTCGATCTCGTGGCTCGCTCGACCGCCGAGCAACTGGCTTGGATCGAGGAGCACTCCGGCGGCCACCCCGCGATCGTCGCGGTCGACGACGACGATGCGGTCGCCGGGTTCGCGTCGCTGTCGCCGTACCGCCCGCGGCCGGCGTACGCGCCGACCGTCGAGGACTCCGTGTACGTACACCGCGACCGGCGCGGCGCGGGCGTCGGCCGGCTGCTCCTCGGCGAGCTGGTCGAGCTGGCCCGGGACCACGGCTTCCATTCGGTCATCGGGCGCATCGTCGGCGGCCACGACGCCTCGATCGGCCTGCACCGGGCGTGCGGCTTCGAGGAGGTGGGCCGCGAGCACGAGGTGGGCCGCAAGTTCGGTCGCTGGCTCGACGTCGTCCTCATGCAGCGGATGCTGTGATCACCTGAGCACCGCCGCCGCCCGTACGCACGACCACCGCCACCGCGACCACCCCGGCCGTGGTCACGATTCTGGCCACATACGGCCACTTTCGTGACCACGACCCGTGCGCATCATGCGGCAGGCGGAGCGACGGAGGAGCGAAGCCTGCTCGCCGGAGTCCCGAGCGTCGCAAGCCGGGTATCCCGGCGAGCAGCGAGGGCGACAAAGCGAAATCGTGGGCCGGGTTGGATTCGAACCAACGTAGTGAAACACAACGGGTTTACAGCCCGTCCCCTTTGGCCACTCGGGTACCGACCCGGATCTAATCTACCTTCGTGCCCAGCTTCGACGTCGTGTCGGAAGTCGACCTCCAAGAGGTGCGCAACGCGGTCGACCAGGCGAGCCGCGAGCTGGCGACGCGGTTCGACTTCAAGGGCACCGACAGCACCGTCGAGCTGAAGGACGACGCGATCGAGCTCGAGTCGGCGTCGGAGGAACGCCTGAAGGCGGTGACACAGGTGCTCGAGGAGAAGCTCGTCAAGCGCAAGGTGTCGCTCAAGGCCATCGACTACGGCAAGGTCGAGGAAGCCGCGAAGGGCCGCGCCCGCCAGAAGGTCGCGTTGCAAGTCGGCATCAACGACGAGAAGGCCCGCGAGATCGGCAAATTCATCAAGGGTCTCGGGCTCAAAGGCGTGCAGCACCAGGTGCAGGGCGATCAGCTGCGGGTGAACGGCAAGAAGCGCGACGACCTGCAGACCGCGATCCAGAAGATGCGCGAGCACGACTTCGGGGTGCCGCTGCAGTTCACGAACTTCCGCGATTAGCTCTGCAGCCGGCGGTAGAGCACGGCTCCCTGCCCGCCGGCGTCTTCCCGGGCGACCTCGACGAAGCCGGCCCGGATGCGGGCGAAGACCTCGGGATGATCGCCGAGCGTCGCCGGCAGCAGCAGGTACTCGACCTCGGCGGCGAACGGCAACGGCTTGCCTTCGACCTCGCCGAGGTGCCAGTGCGACGCGGCGAACGGCGTGGGCCAGAGGTAGACCCGGTCGCGGTGGTCGACGTGCGGGACGAACCGGTCGTCGGCCGACACGACCGCGTGCGCCGGCAACCGCGCGATCACACGGTCGACCGCGAGCGTTGCGGAGCTCGACAGCGTGGGCGGCGCGGCCGGCTGCCGTGAGAACGGGAACGGGCCCCACAGCACCGCGCACGTCAGCGCGGAGACCGCGACCGCCCCAACCGCGATCGCCTGTCGCCGCGCGGTACGCAGCCGGCTCACCGCGTACACCGTGCCCATCATGAGGCCGGGGATCAGCACCATGGAGTAGTGGAACGCGATCTGGTGCTGCGGTCCGACGGTGCTGAGCACGTTGACCGCGAGCGCGAGCACCACCGTGGCCGCGACCTCGGGCGCGGCGAGGAACACGAGGCCGGTCGGAGCGAGCATCTGCCACACGTAGAACGGCCGACCGTTCGGGCGGTCGCTCGCCAGCAGGTAGCTCACGACGTGCCCGGGCTTGGTGACCACCTCCTTGACGAAGTCGCTCACGTGACGGGTCACCGAGCACGATCGGACACAGGAGCTGAACGGGATGCGCGCCGCGTTACGGGTCGAGATGCCGACGAGGCTCTTCATCACGACGTTCGTCGTGAAGAAGGCGAAGAAGATCGACGCGCCCGCGATCGCACCGCCGACGCGCCGGTTGTGGCGCCACGCGTACCAGAGCGCGAGCGGCAAGACGACGGCGACGACGTCTTCTTTGCACAGCAGGGCGAGAAGCGTGCAGACCACGAACATCCGCGGCCGGTTCTCGACCGCCGCGTAGATCGCGAAGCCGAGCAGCGGGATCAGGAACGAGTCGGGGTGGTAGTTCTCGAGGTTCGTCTGCGCGAGCGCGGGATACAACAAGAAGGCGGCGACGAACACCGTCGCGAACAGCGGGCGGCGCAGGCGGCGCATCGCGAGCAGGTAGACGGGGATCGCGCCCGATGCCATCACGAGCGCCTGGACGTCGAGCAAGGTCGTCGCGTCGGGCCGCACCCAGTACAACGGCACGAGCGCGAGCAGCGAGAACTGGGCGTGGTCGCCGAAGAGGTTGCGGCCGACGATGGTCAGGTACGGCGCGTGGAACCGCGAGAGCAACCACAGGCCCTGGTCGTAGAACGCGATGTCGAAGAGGTCGTAGCCGTAATGGCGGTAGGTGTTGCTCGTGAGATGAGCGAGATAGACGGCGTACCCGGCCACGAGCGCGCCGCTGACGACGAGCCCGGCGATCCCCGCGCGCCGGTCGGCGCCGAGGACCCAGTGCGTGGTCGGCGTCGACGCGTCGTCGCTGCGCTGATCGTCGTCGGCCGTCGCGACCACGGCCGGGATGCTAGGAGCCGAGCGCCGGCTTCGCGATGGCGGCGCCGCGCGCCGTGACATCCCAGTACCCGTACGTGCCCTGCTCGAGCAGCTCGCGCGCGGCGTCGGCCGCGGCGCCCAGCGCGGCCCACGCGAACGCGCCACCGACCGAGACGCGCTTCACGCCGATCTCGGTGAGCTCGGCGACGGGAGGCACAGCCGGCAGTGCGAGCACGTTCACCGGGAGATCGACCGACGACACGAGGCTGCGCAGATCGGACGCGGCGCTGATGCCCGGCGCGTACAGCACGTC
>DATMUX010000631.1:0-5669 GCA_035563695.1 Acidimicrobiia bacterium | reverse complement strand
TCACCGGCGCGGCACTGGCCGTGGTGCTCGCCAACGTGTTGACGCGCTATCTCGGTCATCGGTTCTTCGGCGTCGTCCCGTCATGGCGCCTCCCACCCGTGCTCATCGCCGGAGCCATCGCGCTCGGGATCGGCGTGGCGGTCCTCGCCGCGCTCCCGTCGTTGCACCGCGCGTCGCGCGTTCCCGTCCGCGAGGCCCTCGACGAGGAGACGGCCGCCACGTTCGGCACGAATCGCGTCGACCGCATGCTGCGCCGGCTCCGGATCGGGCCGATGGCGAGCGTCGGGCTCCGGAGCGTGAGCCGGCGGCGCGGGCGCAGCGCGGCCACCGTCGTACAAGTCGCCATCGCCGTCGCGATCATGCTCGCGTTCCTCGCCCTCGGGCGCACGGTCGTCGACGTCACGAACGGCAACTGGAACTTGTTCTCCACCGACATCGGCGTGCACGTACCCGACAACGGGAAGCCGTTGTCGCCCGCGACGGCCGCGGCACTCGCCGCGACCCCGAACGTCGCGACCGTCGAGCCGATCTACATCACCAACGCCGAGCTCGATGGCGAACAGTTCGAGGTGTGGGCGCTTCCGGGCAACGAGATGCTCTACCACTCCAAGGTGCATCGTGGACGATGGATCTCGGAAGCCGACGATCGGAGCCAGGCGCGAGTCGTCGTCGTCGGTGACGCGCTCGCGCGAGTACACCACGTGCACCTAGGTGACAGCATCGTGCTCTCGACCGCGGCCGGGCCGCAACGGTTCACCGTCATCGGTATCGACGACGCGCTCAACAACAACGGCCGCACCGCCTATCTCCCGATCGGGACGCTGCGGGCCGTGCTCGGGCGTCCCCAGGCCGCGAACGGATACTGGATCCAGGCGCGCGATCGATCGAACGGTGCCGTCGACCGGCTCTCGACCACGATCGAGAACCAGCTCGACGCCCAGGGTTATGCCGCCCACATGCAGGTCTTCCACGTCGACCGCGCGCAGAACGTCGCCGCGAATCAATCGGTCGTCACGACGCTCACGGTCCTCGGGCTGCTCATCGTCGCGATCAGCCTCATCGGCCTCATCAACGCGATCACCATGAACGTGCTCGAGCGGACGCGCGAGGTCGGGATCCTCCGGTGCATCGGCGCGCGGGGCCGCGACGTCCGCCGCGCGTTCCGCGCCGAGGGGCTCACGCT
Source organism: Acidimicrobiia bacterium (assembly GCA_035563695.1). Classification (GTDB taxonomy): domain Bacteria; phylum Actinomycetota; class Acidimicrobiia; order IMCC26256; family PALSA-610; genus DATMUX01. Next base: position 4,486 of record DATMUX010000631.1, on the reverse strand, counting down.
CGCGGTCCTCGGGTGGGCGGTCGGAGTACCGCTCGGCTATCTCACCGCCCAACTGCTCGCTCGCCTCGTCACTGCGGTCTTCAAGTTCAAGTTCGCGTTCGAGTTCCCGCTCGAGTTCGTCGCGCTCGCGCTCGCCGGAGCCGTCGCGCTCTCCCTCCTCGTGATGGTTCCCCCGCTGCGCCGGGCGGCTCGCCTCCGTCCCGGCGACGCGCTGCGCTACCAGTAGCGCCCACCAGTGACGCCCCGGACGGGCTACGTCGGGACGGGCTCCTCGTACGTGGTGTGCTCGGGGAGCAGGAACTCGAACGGCCGGCGCCGGACGCGCTCCTGCCACAGACGGTTGGCGCGCTGCAGGCGCAGGAGCCAGGGCCACAGACGGCGATCGTCGGTGTAGATGCGCTGCGCTTCCTCGCGGGTGACGGGCGGGTCGACGCGTTCGTTGACGCGTTCGAGCACGGGGTCGAGCCATCCGTCGAGCCGCGCCTTGATGACGTTGGCCGCCATGTCGAGCAGCGCACCGCGCGGCGTCATCCAGCGGCGCATCAGCTTGACCATCTCCTGGCGCACGAGCGGTCGCAGCACCGCGGGCAACACCGCGAGGAACGGATCGAGGTCGAGCCGGGGCCGGCCGGACTCGTCGAACAGGAACGGCGTCGTGAGGTCGAGCTGCCACACCTCCTCGTCCTTCCAGGACCAATTGCTGAGCTGGGCGTCGATGCCGACCCGTGCGGTCGTCGCACCGACGACGGTGTCGACGACGGAGCCGAGCAGCGGGTGTGCGGCCGACGGCGTCGAGCCTCGCAGGATCTCGATGCCGAGGCTGTCGGGCGGCAACGCGGGCTGGACATGAAAGCCGGCGACGCGCCCGTCGGGGCGGACGAACGACCGGAGCTCGGTCTCGACGACGCGCACGCCGCGCTGCTGCAACTCGGCGATGTAGCGCTCGACCACCGCGGCGTACGCACGGTATTGCTCCTGCGAATCGAAGGGCGGGAGGCGCTTGCACGCGTACCGCGGGTCGTCGACGGGCCAGCCGAGCGCCAGGCTGATCTCGCCGTGCCCGAGCAGGTTGAGGCCGCTCGAGTCGCGGCTGCGCACCGCGGTCGCGACCGACCGCTCGAGCGCCTCGAGGTCGGCGATCTCGATCACAGGTTGTTCGCGACCTCGGTCGCGGCGCGACCGAGACCTTGGACGACCTCGTCGACGTCGGCCGCCTCGATCACGAGGGGTGGCATCACGAGCAGCGTCTCCTGGCGATTGTTCGCCCAGATCGCGAGCACGCCGTTGCGGATCGTCGCGAGCATGAGCTCGTAGCAGATCGCGGGCGACGGCGTGTCGACCGCCTGCATGAGACCGAGACCGCGCCGCGCGGTGAGCACGGTCGGATGCTGCCGGCACAGCGCATCGAGCCCCGACCCGAGACGGGCTTCCATGGCTTGTACGTGCTCGAGGAATCCGGGTGCCGTGATCCGCTCGACGACGGCCTCGACCACGACGCCACCCAGCTCGGATCCGCCGTAGCTCGACGGGTGGAAGAAGGGATCCTGCGCGAAGAACGCGTCGACGCGATCGCCGAAGCAACACGCCGCGATCGGGTACACGCCGCCCGACAGGCCCTTGCCCGTGACGAGCAGATCGGGAACCACGTCCCAGTGCTCACACGCCCAGATCCGTCCGGTGCGGCCGAGCCCCGACTGCACCTCGTCGAGGATCAACAGCGCGCCGCGCTCGCGGCAGATGGCCTGCACGCTCGGCCAGAAGCCATCGTCGGGCACGAGGTATCCGGCAGTCGCGGGGATCGTCTCCATGCACACGGCCGCGGTGTCGTCGGTCACGGCTTGGTCGACGGCCGCGACGTCGCCGAAGGGAACCTTCACGATTCCCGGAACCAGCGGCGCGAACCAATGCGAGTCGCGCGCCTCGTCCATCGCGAGCGCGAACCCGACATGGCCGTGATAGCCGTGCTCGGCGCACACGATGCGCGTGCGCCCCGTCACAGCTCGCGCCAGCTTGCAGGCGACCTCGACGGCCTCGCCTCCGCCCGGCGTGAAGAAGACGTACCGCAGGTCGCCGGGCAGGACGCGCTCGAGCGCGGCCGCGGCCCGGGCGCGCACGACCGACGGCACCAGCCAGTCGCCCATGTCGCCGACCTCGTCGAGGGCGCGTTTCAGCGCTGCGATCGCGAAATGCGGCCGGTGACCGAAGTTGAACACCCCGCCGGAGCTCCGGCAGTTGATGTAGACGTTGCCGTCGAGGTCGGCGATCCGCACGCCGTCGCGCCGTCCCTGCACGACGTCGAGCCCCATCGCGCGGAATGCCTTCGTCCGCTCGGCCGAGAGGTGCTCGGCGACCAGCTCCATGCCGGCGTCGTTCGTCTCGGGCAAGGGTGCAGTCGTCATGGTGCTCTCCTCTCCGCGCGCACCGTCGATTCTGTGCGGATTCGAGGCTCGAGCCAAGGGCCTTTGGGCGGTCGGTGGTAGCGGGGCGCGCCCGGGCGCGCGAGCACGGCCGATCGGCCCTAGCGCCCGGGGCACGGCCCGGCGCAGGATCACGATGATCGAGATCCGGGGGGAGCCGGATGAATCACCACGACGACCCGTACATGCGGCACACGGACGCCTTCACCTGGTACATGGAGTCCGACCCGCTGCTGCGCTCGACGATCGTGAGCGTCGCAGTACTCGACCGGCATCCCGACCTGGATCGCCTGATGGAACGCGCCGAGCGGGCGAGCCGCATGTCGCCGGGCTTCCGCCACACGGTGGTGCACTCGCCCTGGCGACTCGCGAACCCACGATGGGTGGTGGACGCCGACTTCGACGTGCGCTACCACGCCCGGCACCTCGCCGTGCCGCCGCCGGGCACGCTCGAGCAGGTCTACGAGTTCGCGTGCCAGACGGGCATGTCCGGTTTCGATCGGGCGCGCCCCCTGTGGGAGTTCACCCTGATCGACGGAATCGACGGCGACCGCGCCGCGCTCGTCATGAAGCTGCACCATTCGCTGACCGACGGCGTCGGCGGGATGGAGATGGCGAAGTACCTCTTCGACATCGAGCCGAACGCCCAGCTCCTCGGGCCGATGCCCGATGCGCCGGCCGGAGAACGCCTGTCGTCGCGCGATCTCACCCGCGACGCGCTGCGCCACCGGATCACCCGGGCGGCCGGCCTGTCCGCCGGTGCCGTCCGGAGCGGCGGGGCCGCGGCCTGGCAGCTGCTGCGCCACCCCCGCGCCGCGGTACGCGACGGCGCGGGGCTGCTGGGTTCCGTCGCGCGCACCGTGCGGCCCGTGACCACGACCCTCTCGCCCGTGATGCGCGACCGCCGGCTTTCATGGCGCTACGGCAGCCTCGCCGTACCGCTCGATGCACTGCGCGGCTCCGCGCGTGCGGCCGGACTGACCCTCAACGACGCGTTCCTGGGCGCGGTCAGCGGCGGACTGTTGCAGTACCACGAGCGCCACGGATCCACCGTCGACCAGCTCCGGGTGACGATGCCGATCAGCGTCCGGCGGGCCGACGATCCCATCGGGGGGAACCGCATCACGCTGATGCGCTTCACGATCCCGACGAACGTGCCCGACCCCGTCGAGCGCATGCGTGCGATCGACGCGCGGTGTCTCGCGGCGCGGCACGAGCCGGCGATCCCCTACACCAACGCGATCGCGGGGGCACTGAACGTGCTGCCGCGCAGCTTCGTGGGCGACATGTTGAAGCACGTCGACTTCGTGGCGAGCAACGTGCCGGGCATCGACGTACCCGTGTACCTCGCCGGCGCGCACGTCGACGAGTGGTACGCGTTCGGCCCCACCATCGGCGCGGCGATGAACGTGACCCTCGTCTCGTACGACGGGACGTGCTACGTCGGCGTCACCGTCGACACCGCCGCGATCCCCGACGCGGAGACGATGCTCGAGTGCCTGCAGGAAGGCTTCCGTGAGATCATCGACCTTCGTGTCGGCGACACCGCACACTCTGCGACGCAGGGACTCTGATCCCGGGGCGAGGCGGCGGATGCCGTCGAGGTGCCGGCCGCGCCTGCGGGTCGTGTCGGGCATTGCCGCGACCCTGCTGCTCTCGGCCGTGCTCGCGAGCTGTTCGACGGGGGCCGGGAAGGGCGCGGCGCACACGGGGACGACCGCGGCCTCCGGCGCCGGCGGTGCACCCATCGGCCGCGACACCGTCGGTCGCACGCCCGGCGGCGGCGTCGTGACGCCGTCGGGCCAGATCATCACGCCCGCGGGAACACAGGTCGAGTTGCCGGGGCGCCCGCTGGCGGTGGCGATCCGGCCCGACGGCCGGACCGCCGCGCTCCTGTCGGGGACGTCGATCCAGGCCGGTTCTGCACCCCTGCTCACCGTGATCGACCTCTCGACCGCCAAGGTCGTGCAGCAGTTCGCTCCCGAGGGAGCGACCGTCGCATCGTTCGGCGGCCTCGTGTACTCGCCCGACGGCAACCATCTCTACGCGTCCGCGCTCAACGCGGTCGT
>DATMUX010000630.1:0-4105 GCA_035563695.1 Acidimicrobiia bacterium | reverse complement strand
CGACCGCGAGCTCGACGGCCGCGCCGTCCGCGACGCTCGCGATCGCGCTCGCCTCCTGGCAGCTGCCGGCGCCGCGGTCGCGCGCGGTCGCACTGCCGTCGGACCATGCAATGCTCCTCATCGGCGGTCTCGACGCCGGCCAATCCTCGACCGCGCGCGTGTGGCACATCGCATTGCCGGGCGGAACCACGACCCGACTCGCGGTGCTCCCGCAGGCCGTCCATGACGCGGCCGGAGCCGAGCTCGGCGGCGCGGCGTACGTGTTCGGCGGCGGCGAGGCGACGACGATCGCGACGGTGCAGCGCTACCAGGCCGGGAGCGCGGACGTTGCCGGCCAGATGCCGCAGTCCCGCTCCGATCTCGTGGCCGCGGCGATCGGCGGTACTGCGTACGTGCTCGGCGGGTTCGACGGCACGAACGGTGTGCCGGACGTGCTCGCGACGACCGACGGCACGACGTTCCGCACCGCCGGCCGGCTCGCCGAGACGGTGCGCTATCCCGCGCTCGCCGTCATCGGTGGCCGCATCTACCTGTTCGGCGGTGAGCACGACGGCAACAACATCACCAGTGTGCAGATGTTCGATCCTGCGACCGGCGCCGTGAGTGTGGTGGCCCAGCTGCCCGAACCGCTCGCGCACGCGAGTGCCGTCGTGCTCGACGGTCAGGTGCTGCTGATCGGCGGCCGCAGCCACGGCCGGATCCTCGACACGGTGATGCGCTTCGATCCGGCAACCGGCCACGTCGAGCAGGTGGGGCGGTTGCCCTACGCGGTCGCCGACGCCGGCGCGGCCGTCGTCGACGGTGTCGCGTACGTCGTCGGTGGTGAGACGCCCGGCGTCGTCGCGTCGGCCATCACGCTTCGCCACGTCTGACCGTGATCGCGGTCGCGCGTTACGGTGAGCCGCGATCGAAGGAGGCGACATGGTCGACGATCGGGAGTTGTCGGGGCTGAACCCCTACGACCTCATGGAAACCGAGGCGGCGCGGCTCGACCGCTGGTTCTCGTCGCGTGACGCAGACGGATGGCGCGTCCCGTCACGGTGCGAGGGCTGGAGCGTACGCGACGTGCTCGCGCATCTGGCCGCCAGCGAGGAGTACAACCGCGCCTGCCTCGACGGCACCGTCCAGCAGTTCCTCGCCGATATGGCGGCGCGCGGTGTCAACGACCTCGCGACTGCGAACGACATCGGCGTGCACCAGTACGACGGACGGGCGCCCGAGGAGATCCTCGATGTGTGGCGGGGTGCCGTACTGCACAACCGGGAAGCGCTCCGCGCGCGCGACGGCGGCGACATCGACACGAGCGTCGGCCCCTACCCGGCCCGCCGGCAGGCCTTTCACCTGGCGTTCGAGCTCGCGACACACGCCGACGACGTGGGCGTGCCCGTCGACGCCGGCGAGGTGGCGGGACGTATCGATTGGGAGGCGCACTTCGCACGTTTCGCATTGGGGGAGGTGCGCGAGGACCTGACGCTGGACTCGTGTGATGGACGAACGCACGTGCGCGGCGACGGCGTCGACGTCGAGATGACTGATGCCGAGTTCGTGCAGGCCGTGGCCGCCCGGCTCCCGGAGCGCACCGACCTCGACGCGGCCACGGCGTCGATCCTCTCGGTGACACCATGACGTTGCGGGACGCGCGCATCCTCGTCACCGGTGCGACCGGGCAGGTGGCCTTCCCGGTCGCGCTCGCGCTGGCGGGCGACAACGACGTCGTCGCCGTCGCCCGTTTCAGCGACGGCGCCAAGCGGGCACGACTCGAGGCCGCGGGTGTCGAGTGCGTGGCCGTCGATCTGGCGCGCGGCTCGCTCGACGATGTGCCCGCCGGCGTCGACTACGTGTGCAACTTCGCGGTCGTCAAGAGCAATCGCTGGGACGTCGACATCGCCGGGAACGCTGAAGCGGCAGGCATGCTGATGGCGCACTGCCGGAGCGCGCGGGCGTTCCTGCACTGCTCGTCGACCGGTGTGTACGAAGCGGCGGACGGCTCCCCGCAACGCGAGACCGATCCGCTGGGCGACAACCACCGTGTGATGATGCCGACGTACAGCATCTCGAAGATCGCGGCCGAAGCGGTGGTGCGCACGACGTGCCGGATCTTCGAGGTTCCCACGACCGTCGCCCGTCTCAACGTGCCCTACGGCGACAACGGCGGCTGGCCGGCGTTCCACCTCGCGATGATCCTCGCCGGCCGGCCGGTGCCCGTCCATCCGAACGGCCCCAGTCGCTTCAACCCGATCCACGAAGACGACATCATTGCCACCCTGCCCGGGATGCTGGCCGCCGCAACCGTGCCCGCGACGATCGTGAACTGGGGCGGCGACGAGGAGACGAGCATCGAGGAGTGGTGCGAGTACCTCGGCGAGATCGTCGGCAAGCCGGTGCGCTTCGATCGCACGGCCGCGACGATCGGTGGCATCCCGACTGACAACACGTTGCGCCGGCAGCTCGTCGGCCCGACGCACGTCGGCTGGAAGGACGGGATGCGCCGCATGGCCGCGGCCCTCGCGCCCTGAATTCCCTGAGTTCCTCCCGACAGTTGGGAGGATGGTGGGCGTATACGGCCTATGACGCTCCCGACAGTTGGGAGGATGGTGCGCCACGGCTACTCACCCGAGGGCGTATACGTGCCGCCCGACCGCCAGTACTCGCCGTGGTCGCGGGTGAGGAACCCGTCGTCGACGAGGTACCGGCGCAATGCGGCCGTGTCCGTGTACACCTGCCCGAGCACGAGGTTGACCATCGACTCGGAATAGCGGCGGCCGGGCTCGAAACGCTGGACGACCCAATCCAGCACGACGATGCGCTTGGCGTGGACGGCCGGGATCGTGACGAGCCGGCCCTCGCGCACGAACGCCCGCAACACACGCGCGACCTCGGCCGGCTCGTCGGCGTGTTCGTCCGGGCGCGGCGCGCGCTCGGCCTCGGCGCGGGCCGCGAGCGCGAACGCCTCGCCGAGGAGATGGAGCAGGCCGTCATCGCCTCGGATCACCAGGGCGGCGTCGATGAGCCGTTGCAGCGCCCGGCCGGCCGCCCGGGCGTCGAGCCCCGCCATGCGCCGGACCTCGTCCGCGTCGCTCGCGCCGAGCACGAGAGCCGCGAAGACCCGGCGGCGGTCGTCGTCGGCGAGGAGACCGACCAGCTCCCGGGCTTCGAACGGCGACGTCGTCACGGGCACTAGCGTCGCGCATCGTGGAGCCTCTCGGTCTCGACGGCATCGAACGCGTCCTGGTAATTACTGCCCACCCCGACGATGTCGACTTCGGCTGGGCCGGGTCGGTGGCGCGCATGACCGACGCCGGCATCGCCGTGACGTACTGCATCGTGACCGACGGTGATGCGGGCGGTTCCGAGTACGGCGTGCCCCGCGGCGACATGGCACCGCTGCGCCGTGACGAGCAGCGGGCCGCGGCGGCGATCGTCGGCGTGCACGAGGTGCATTTTCTCGGTTACCCCGACGGCCGGCTCGAGACGACGATCGAGCTGCGCAAGGACCTCACCCGCGTGATCCGCAAGGTGCGGCCGCAGCGGGTGATCACACAGTCACCCGAACGGAACTGGGACCGGATCTACGCGAGCCACCCCGATCATCTCGCCGCGGGCGAAGCGGCCGTCTGCGCGGTCTATCCCGACGCCCGCAACCGCTGGGCCCACCCGGAGCTGGCCGACGAAGGCCTCGAGCCCTGGACGGTCGACGAGCTCCTGCTGGGCGTCGGCATGATGGCGCCGACGCACTACGTCGACATCACCGCGAGCATCGATCGGAAGATCGAGGCATTGCGCTGTCACAAGAGCCAGCTTCCCGACGCGGATGCGACCGAGACGATGGTGCGCGGGTGGACGAGCGCGGCGGCCGAAACGGCCGGATTGCCGTCGGGTTCCTACGCCGAGACGATGAAAGTGGTGAGCACACGATGAGCGAAACGGAGACGGGCGCGCAGGCGACACCCCACGCGGCGGCCCATCCGCTGGCGATGCTGACGGGCGACGAGATCACCCACTGTGTCGCGGTGCTGTACGCGGCGGGTCGAGTACCGCGCGGCTCGTTGTTCGAGAGCATCGTGCTCCACGAGCCCGACAAGGATGTGCTCGCGCGCTGGACACC
>DATMUX010000629.1:0-2639 GCA_035563695.1 Acidimicrobiia bacterium | reverse complement strand
GGTAGTTCTCTCGCCCGCGTGTGCGTCGTTCGACGCCTACCCCGGGTACGCGGCACGGGGTGACGACTTCGCGGCCGAGGTCCGGGCGCAAACGACGCAGGAGCAGACTCCACGATGACGGCCGTGTCCGCGCGTCTTCCGTTCCGGCGCCTGCGCGGCGACCGCAACCCGTTCGCGCGTGTCGGCAACACTCTGGCCCGCCGCCTGGCGGCGCGCGAGACGCTCCCGCGCCCACCGGCCTATCTCGTGTTGTGTGCCACGGTCGCCGTCCTGAACGTGGTCGGCCTGGTCATGATCATGTCGGCGTCGTCCGTCGCGGCGCTCGCCGACTACGGATCGTCGTGGTACTTCTTCGAACGCCAGCTCGTCTGGGCGGTCATCGGACTGGTGACGTTCGGCATCGCGTCCCGCATCGACTACCGGCGTTGGCGCGCGATCGCGCCGGTCACGCTCGTGGTGGCCGTGGCGTTGCTCCTCGCCGTCCTCGTGCCGAACATCGGCAAGCTCGTCGACGGATCGCGGCGCTGGCTGATCGTCGGGCCGATCCAGATCCAACCCAGTGAAGTTGCGAAGATCGCGCTGCTGCTGTGCTGCGCGGAGATGCTGACCCGGCGCGCCGATCGGCTCGACGACGCGCGTGCGTGGCGTCCCGTGCTCGTCCTGCTCATCGTGTTCTCGGGTCTCGTCATGAAGGAGCCCGACCTGGCGTCGACGATCGTGCTCGCGGTGATCACATTCGCCTTGCTGGTCGTCGCAGGCGTGCGGTCCAAACATCTCGCGCAGCTCGCGGCGGTCGGATGCCTGGGCGCCGTGGTGCTGTCGCTCGGTGCCGGCTACCGGCGGGCCCGCATGTTCGCCTTCTTGCATCCGGGACACGACGTCGGCAATACGGGGTATCAGTTGTGGCGGTCTCTGATCGCGATCGGCAGCGGCGGCTTCAACGGGGTCGGGCTCGGCGCGGGCCGGGCGAAGTGGTTCTTCCTGCCGAACGCGCATACCGACTTCATCTTTGCGATCATCGGCGAAGAGCTCGGGTTCGTCGGGTGCCTGATCGTGCTCGGGTTGTTCGCCGGCCTCGGCCTCATCGGGTTCCGCATCGCCCGGCGCGCGCCGGACCGGTTCGGCATGCTGCTCGCAACGGGAGTTACGGCGTGGGTCGTCGGGCAGGCCGCGATCAACGTCGGCGCCGTCATCGGTGTGCTCCCGGTGTCGGGCGTGCCGTTGCCGTTCCTCTCGGTCGGAGGCTCGTCGCTCGTCATCACGATGTTCGGCGTCGGCGTCGTTGCGAACATCGCGCGGCAGTCGCCACCGCTGCCGGTGCGGCGAACGGCGACGGCGCGCAGCTCCGCCCCCGCGCGTACGGGACGGAAGCGCGCGCGCTCGTCGTGAGCGAGCCGGTGTTCGCGCTCCTGGCCGGCGGCGGAACCGGCGGCCACACCTATCCCGCGATCGCGGTGGCCGAGGAGCTGCGCCGGCGCGGGAAGACGGTGCGTTTCGTGGGCGGGCGCCGCGGGATCGAAGGACGCGTGGTGCCGGCCGCGGGGTTCGCTATCGATCTCCTGCCGGGCCGGGGGCTCGAACGGCGTGTGACGCTGCGGAATCTCGACGCGTTCTGGGGTGCGCTACGGGCGTGCTTCATGGCGTTCTCGATCGTGCGGCGCTACCGACCGCGGGTCGTCGTCGGGTTCGGCGGATATGCCTCGATGCCGTGCGTGCTCGCGGCGCGCATCATGCTCGTCCCGGTCGTCGTCCACGAACAAGATGCCGCGCCCGGGCTCGCGAACCGCATCGGGGTCCGGCTCGGCGCGCTTTCCGCGGTATCGCTCCCCGGCACGCCCCTGCGGGGCGCGGTCCTCACGGGCAATCCCGTCCGGTCCGGGTTCGTCGCGCTCGAACGCAAGCCCGACCTCGCGCCGCACGTCGTCGCGGTGTTCGGCGGCGCCCAGGGCGCGCGCTCGATCAATCGAGCGGCACTTGGTTGTTACGAGCGCTGGCGCGACCGCACCGACGTCGCCGTCCATCACGTGTGCGGGCCGCGCAATCTCGACGATTGTCGCGCCCGGCTCGACCGGACGCGCCGTCCCGACGACGCACTGCAGTACGAGCTCGTCGGTTACGACGAGTACATGGACGAGCTCTACGCGCGTGCCGCGGTCGCGGTGTGTCGTGCGGGCGCCGGCACCGTTGCCGAGCTCACGGCCGCCGGGCTCCCGGCAGTGCTCGTGCCGCTGCCGGGCGCGCCGTCGGATCATCAGACGCGCAACGCGCAAACGCTCGAACGGGCCGGGGCCGCGCTGATGCTGCCGGATGCCGAATGCGACGCCGAACGGCTGGATCACCTCGTGTCCGAGCTACTCGCGGCGCCGTCGCGGCTCGAGCACATGAGCGCGTCGGCCCGCGCGCTCGCCCGGCCGGATGCCGCGGCGCGTGTCGCCGATCTCGCGGAGGCCCACGCTCGTGCCGGCTGACCCGCGCGCGTTCGATCTCGGGGTGCCCCGGCGCGTGCACATCGTCGGCGTCGCCGGCGCGGGCATGAGCGCGATCGCGTTGTTGCTCGCGCGCATGGGGCACCACGTGAGTGGCTCCGACATCAAGGCCGCCGAGGTGCTCGAACGGCTGGCCGCCGCGGGTGTCGACGT
>DATMUX010000628.1:0-5166 GCA_035563695.1 Acidimicrobiia bacterium | reverse complement strand
GACCAGCTCATCCCGCTCCCCAAGCCGCACCCGCCGACGGTCTGCAACTCGATGTGGGCGCTCACCGACTTCACCGAGGCGAACGGCGCGACGCGCGTGATCCCGGGATCGCATTTGCGCGACCACAACCCCGACTACGGCGCGCCGTACGACTCGGTCCCCGCCGAGATGCCGAAGGGATCGGTGCTCGTCTGGCACGGCAGCCTGTGGCACGGCGGCGGCGCCAACACCACCGGCGCGCGTCGCATTGGCGTCGCCATGAACTACTGCGCGGGCTACATCCGCCAGCAGGAGAACCAGCAGCTCGGGCTGGCGCCGGCGCGCGTGGCCACGTTCGAGCCGCGGTTGCGGGAGCTCGTCGGGTACGGCGTCTACAACTTCCTGATCGGCCACATCAACAAGCGCTCGCCCGACGAGCTGCTCGTCGGCGACAGCACGAGCAAGATCATCTGGGAAGGGATTTGATGAGCTCCGTCCTCGACGTCGCCGACGACGCGCGCGTCCGCGTGCTCACCTTGAACCGTCCCGACGCCCTCAACGCGTTCAACGAGGAGCTCTACCACGCGGCCGGGAACGCGCTCGAGGACGCTGCAGCGCGCGACGACATCGCCTGCGTCGTCATCACGGGTGCGGGCCGCGCGTTCTCGGCCGGACAGGACCTCGGCGAGATGGGCCGGCTGCGCGTCGAGCCCGACGTCGACATCGAGGCCGCGCGCGCGAGCGCCGGCAACCAGGTCGGGTTCCCGCACTTCCTCGACACGCTCGCCGCGTTCCCCAAGCCCGCGATCGCCGCCGTCAACGGCATCGGGGTCGGCATCGGCATGACGATGCTGTTGCACGTCGACATCGCGTTCATCGCGTCGACGGCCCGGTTGCGCGCGCCGTTCGTGCCGCTCGGCGTCGTTCCGGAAGCGGCCGGGAGCCTCCTCATGCCCGCGGTGATGGGCAACCAGCGAGCCGCGCTGAAGCTCTACACGGGCGACTGGATCACGGCCGGCGAAGCCGTCGAGTGCGGGCTTGCACTGCGATCCGTCGCCCCCGAGGAGCTCATGGACGTGACGATCGACGTCGCGCGCCGCATCGCGGCCATGCCGGTGGCATCGCTGCGTGCGACGAAGGCCCTCGTCGTCGAAGGGCGCATCGATGCCGTGCGCGCCGCGCGCGCCCGGGAGGACGAGATGTTCACCCGGATGATCGGCCGGCCCGCGAACCTGGAAGCCATCACCGCGTTCCTCGAGAAGCGCGAGCCCGACTTCTCCGAGCTCTGACCACCGGTAGCCTGCCCGCCATGACGATCGTCGAGACGCGCAGCGGCAAGGTCTTGGGTCTCGAGCTCGAGGGGGTGCACGTGTTCCGCGGCATCCCGTACGCCGCACCACCCGTCGGTGAGCGCCGGTGGCAGCCGCCGATCGCCGAACAGCCGTGGGCGGGCGTGCGCGACGCGACGGAATTCGGGCCGCAGTCGGCGCAGAGCGAGTTCGCGCTCACGAAGATGCTCGGGGCCGCGCAGCCGCCGTGCAGCGAGGACAGCCTCTACCTCAACGTCTGGACGCCGGGCTGCGACGACGCGCGCCGGCCCGTCATGGTGTGGATCCACGGCGGCGCGTTCCTGTGGGGCGCGGGCGACACTCCGTGGTATGACGGCACGCGCTTCGCGTCGAACGACGTCGTGTTGGTCACGATCAACTACCGGCTCGGGCCGTTCGGATTCCTCTACCTCGGCGATCTCCTCGGTGAGCGCTTCGCGGGGTCGGGGAACCTCGGGCTGCTCGATCAGATCGCGGCGCTCGAATGGGTGCGCGACTGCGTCGACGCGTTCGGCGGCGACCCGAACCGGGTCACGATCTTCGGCGAGTCGGCCGGCGGCGCGAGCGTGGCAACGCTGCTCGGCGCGCCCGCGGCGCGCGGGTTGTTCCGGGGTGCGATCCCGCAGAGCGGCGCGGCATCGTGGACGACAACGCGCGACCAGGCAACCGCGGTTGCGCAGGGAGTGCTCGACCGCGTCGGCGTCGCCGCGGGCGACGTCTCCGGCGCGCTCGCGGTACCGACCGACGCGCTCATCGGCGCGCTCCCCTCGTTCCGCGAGGACACCGTGAACACGCTGCCGTTCCAGCCGGTGGTCGACGGCGTCGTGCTCCCGCAGCCGCCGCTCGCGACGATCGCCGCGGGCAACGCCGCGGGCGTCCATGTGCTCGCCGGCACGAACCGCCACGAGATGACGCTCTTCATGCTCGCCGACCCCGCGTTCGGCCGGCTCACCGACGACCTCGTGCGCGAGCGCGTGCGCCGGGTCGCGGGCCACGACGGCGATCAGTCCGATGCGGTCGTGCGCGGCTACCGAGAACGCCGGCCCGAGGCATCGCCGCAGGACTTGTGGCTCGACCTTGCGACCGATTCGGTGTTCCGGATCCCCGCGCTCCGGCTCCTCGAAGCGCAGCACCCGCACGCGCCGGTGTGGTCGTACCTGTTCACGTGGGAGACGCCCGTCTTCGGCGGCTTGTTGCGGTCGACGCACGCGCTCGAGATCCCGTTCGTCTTCGACAACTTGACGCGTGGGCGCGCCGAGATCCTCACCGGAACGGGTGGCGAGCGCGCCGGTCTCGCCCGCGCGATGCACCGGGCCTGGACCGCGTTCGCGCGCTCGGGCGACCCGAACCACGACGGACTCCCGGCGTGGCCCCGTTACGACCTAAACCGCCGGCCGACGATGCGCTTCGACGCCGCCCCCGAGGTGCTCGACGATCCGGCGGGAGACGACCGCCGCCAGATGGAAGCCGCACTCGGCGTCTGAGCGATCTCCCTTGAGGCACCGGGTGACGGTGCCGATGAGAGCCGGATGAGCCCGAGCGACCCCGACGCCGTTGCGATCCTTCTCGGCGACGACTTGCCGGCCGAGCGACTCGGGGAGCTGCTGCGCGCCGCCCGGAAGCGCCACGGCTGGACCCGCAAGCAGGCGGCCCGGCACGCGGGCACGACCGCGCAGCAACTCCACGCGTACGAGCATGCGCAGCAGCGGGTGCCGGCCGATGTGCTGACCCGGCTCGCGGCGACCTACGGCGCCGAGCTCACCGCGCACGTCCCCACGCGTGACCCGCTGAATGCTGCCGTCGGTTCGCTCGACGGTCCCGCGGATGATGTCATCGCGCGTTATCTCACGATCGTGCGCGAGTTGCGCGGCGAGAGGAAGCGGAACAAGCCACTCGCGCTGCGCGCGTCCGACCTCGCGGCGCTCGCCGCCGCGCTCGGTCACGAACGCGACGAGCTCGAGGCCCGGATCGCCGAGCATCTCGGATGCACGCGTGACGAGGCCCACGCGCTGCACAATGAGCTGCTGCGGCGCAAGATCGTCGTCCCGGTCGTCGGCCTCGCGGCCGGGGTCGCGGCGTTCGCCGGTGTCGCGCACGCGGCCGAGCACCCGACCGCATCCCCAACCGCGCGGAACGCCGAGCCCACGACCGTCGTGTCGACGACCGCCGCGCCGACGACCGAGCCCCCACCCCCGCCCCCACCACCGGCGACGACCACCACGACGACCGCCACGACCCTCGTGTCCGCGCCCCCGGCCCCGCTCGTACCCGCGACGGTCCCGAGCGATCAGCGCGCTCCCACCGCGCCCGCTCCGATCCCTTCCACGCACGCCGACCAGAACGACTCGACCGTCTCGGTGCTGCCGGGCGAGACGCCGATCACCATCATCGGGGAACCCGACACCCCGCCGAGCGCCCAACCCGGAAGTCAACCCGGAAACCGGCCCGACGCCCGGCCGTAGCGCTCAGGGCGCGAGGTGCCACGCCTTCTCGCGCGCGAACGAACGCACGCCCGACTCCGACATCGACACGCCGAGTCCCGAGTGCCGGCGCCCGGCCCACGGCAGGCGCACACACGATCGGTCGGCGGTGTTCCAGTACGCGTTGCCGACGTCGAGCGCCGTGAGCACACGTTCGGCGCGCCCACGATCGTTCGTGAAAACCGCCGCGCCCAACCCGAACTCGGTGTCGTCCAGCCGGGCGACGGCGTCGGCATCGTCGCGCACCGCCTGCACACCGATCAGCGGACCGAACGTCTCGTCGCGCATCACGGACATCCCGCCGTCGACGCCGACCAACACCGTCGGCTCGAACCAGTTCCCGCGACGTTCGATCCGGCGGCCGCCGCAGGCGATCCGCGCACCCTTCGCGCACGCCTCCGCGATCTGCGCCTCGAGGAGATCGAGCTGCGCGGCGCGCGCCACTGGCCCGATCTCCGTCGCATCGTCGGTGGGATCGCCGACGCGGTAGGCGCGCACCACCTCGACGAACGCGTCGACGAACCGGTCGACGATCGCCTCGTGCACATAGACCCGCTCGATCGCCGAGCACGACTGTCCGTTGTTGTAGAAGACGCCTTCGGCGACGGCGAGCGCGGCCGTCTCGACATCGACATCGTCGGCGACATAGGCGCCGTCCTTGCCGCCGAGCTCGAGCTGCACGCGCACGAGCTGGTCGGCCGCGGCCCGCGCGACCTGCCGGCCGGTCGAGTAGGAGCCGGTGAAACACACCATGTCGACACCCGCGGCGACGAGCGCCGCGCCCGCGCCACCCGCTCCGACGACGGCTTGGACCACATCGATCGGCACGCCGCCGCGGTGCAGGAGATCGACGAGCCGGAGCCCTGTGAGCGTCGCATGCTCCGACGGCTTGTACACGACGGTGTTGCCGCACAGGAGCGCCGGGATCACCGAATTCAGAGCGACGAAGTACGGGTAGTTCCACGCGCTCACGTGCGCGACGACGCCGACCGGCTCGAGCGTGACGCGCTCTTCGATCGTGCCCGGCCCGCTCGCCGCCGTCACCACGCGCGGTGTGATCAGCGCGCCGACGTGTTCGAGGTTCCATGCGATGCGGTCTTGGACGGCCCGGATCTCGTTGCGCGCTTCGCGCCGCGGCTTGCCCATCTCGGCCGTGGTGATCTGCGCGCATTCCTCCGCCTCCGCGCGCAGCAGATCGAGCATTCCTTGCACGGCGGCGGCTCGGTCGGCGAAGCCACGCGCCGCCCAGTCGGTCTGTGCCCGGCGCCCGCGTGCGACCTTCTGCGCGATCTCGCCGTCCTCGTTCACCGCGACGGTGCGTACGAGCTCGCCGGTCGCGGGATTACGGATCTCGAGCGAGCGCGCGTCGCGCGGCTCGG
>DATMUX010000627.1:0-6420 GCA_035563695.1 Acidimicrobiia bacterium | reverse complement strand
TCGTCGACATGGACGCCGACGGCATCGATGCCGTCGTGCTCTACCCGAGCTTCGCGATGTTCTTCGGGCCGTGCGACGAGATCCCCGCGCTGCACGACGTCGACTTCGTGGCCGACTGCCAGCGGGCGTACAACGACTGGCTCGCCGAGTTCTGCGCGTACGCACCGAGCCGCCTGTTCGGCGTCGCGGCCGTGCCGCTGCAGGACGTTGCCCGCGCCTGCGCCGAAGTCGAGCGGGCCGCGGCGCGCGGCTTGGTCGCGGTGTTCGTCCGGCCGAGCGCGTACGTCGACGAGCTCCCGCTGAATCATCACGTGTACGACGACTTCTGGTCGACCTGCGCGCGCCTCCGGATGCCGGTGGCGTTCCATCCGGGCGTGCACGTCGACACGCCGGGCGCGTGCCGCAAGTTCGCGCTCGTGGCGCAGAGCGAGAATGCGACCGTCACGAACATGGCGATGGACGAGATTCACGGTGGTTCGGCGCTCGGCCAGGCTGTGGGCAACACCGTCGACATGGTCGTCACGATGGGGCGCGTGTTGATGGGGGGTGTGTGCGAGCGGTTCCCGCAGCTGCGTCTTGTCTTCCTCGAATCGAGCGGCGGCTGGGTGCCATCGGTGCTCGAGCGCATGGACGAACAGGTGCAGGCGTTCCCGCTCGAGCGTCGCTGGCTGTCGCTCATGCCGAGCGAGTACTTCGCGCGGCAGTGTTACGTGAGCTTCGAGCCCGAGGAGTGGAATCTCGCGGCCGCCGCCGAGCGGCTCGGCGTCGAGCGCGTCCTGTGGGCGTCGGACTACCCGCATCCCGAGTATCACCCCGGCGTCGTCGACGAGTTGCGCGAGCGCATCGCGCCGCTCGCCCCCGCCGACCGGGCGCGGGTGTTGGGCAGGAACGCCATCGAGTGCTACGGCCTGCACGAATCGCGCGATCGCGGCCGAGATGAAGGTCCGGAGTGACTGGGAGCAGAGGTGGGTGCGGGCCGGGCGGGCCCTGGTGCGAACGCGGCGAATCGGCGAAGATGTGCGTTTCGGAGATGTGCACGAGCGCGGGGACGGACGATGCACGAGGAAATGCATAGGGAAGCGCATGACGACGCGCCCGACCTGAGGCACGACGTCGTGCCCGAACGGGTCCACGAGTACCGGAATCACCATCTCGACAGCACGCGGTGGGACGGCTTCCGCCCCCGCGACGACGACATCGTGGTGACCACGGCGTACAAGGCGGGGACGACCTGGACCCAGGGCATCCTCGCGGCGCTGATCCTCGGCCCGGGTCCGGTCGACCTGTTCGACGCATCGCCGTGGATCGACGCGCGGTTCATGGGGCCGCTCGAGCCGGTGCTCGATCGACTCGAGGCGCAGCAGCACCGCCGGTTCGTCAAGAGCCATCTCGCGGCCGACGGGATCCGCTGGCTCCCGCAGGCGAAGTATCTCGTCGTCGGGCGCGATACCCGCGACGTGTTCATGTCGTTGTGGAATCACTACACCGGCTACACCGACATCGCGTACTCGTTGTTCAACGATGCGGAGCGTCCCGGTCGAGAGTTCCCGCGTCCCCCCGCGTCGCCTCGCGACCTGTGGCCGCAGTGGATAGCCGAAGGATGGTTCGAGTGGGAGCCCGACGGCTGGCCGTTCTGGTCACACCATCACCACCTCTCGACATGGTGGAGGTCGCGCGACCTCGACAACGTCCTGCTCGTGCACTACGGCGATCTGAAGTCCGACACTCGCGGTGAGATACAGCGGATCGCCACGTTCCTCGGCATTGACGTTCCCGAGGACGCCTGGCCCCCGCTCCTCGAATCCGTCGGCATCGACACGATGCGCGAGCGAGCGCGCGGCGACGGCGACCGTGCGTCGTTGATCTTCGAGGGCGGCGCCGGGCGTTTCTTCTACCAGGGCAGCAACGGCCGCTGGCGCGACGTACTCACCGACGACGACCTCGCTTGTACGACGCCGCGGCGGCGACGGTCGAGCCATCCCTGCGGGCGTGGTTGGAGGGCGGGCGCCATGCGATCGGCATGGACTGAGTCGTGACCTGCCGCACCGGCGGTTCAGAGCACATCGGGCAGCGAGGCCCACTGATCGGGATCGTGTGAGTAGACGAGCGACTTGCCCGCCGCCGCCTGCGCGCGCAGCCACGCGTACGCGATGCGTTGGCGCTCCCCGTCGTAGGCGAAGGGCGGCAGCGTCTCGGTGTCGAGGGCCAGCTGGCAGTAGCACGCGTCGCCGACGAGCACGAGCCGGTCCTCGACGATCATGCTCTGGTGGCCGGCGGTGTGACCGATCGTCGTGACCAGGCGCACGGCGCCGTCGCCGAACAGGTCGTGCTCGCCGTCGAGGAGCTGCACGTCGTGGCCGACCTCGTAGTCGTCGGGCGTGTACACGCCGACCTCGACCATCGCCGGATCGTGCGCGGCTTCCCACTCGCTCCGCTGCACGACGAAGCGCGCGTTCGGCACGAGCGCGTTGCCGCCGCAGTGGTCGAAGTGCAGGTGACTGCCGACGATCGTCGTGATGTCGCGCGGGTCGACGCCGAGCCGATCGAGACGAGCGGATACCACTGCGTCGTCCGTCAATTCGGGTGTGAACATTCCCGCGAGCGGACCGAGGCGATCGGACGACTTCGCGAGATCGGGGTGCAGGCCCGTGTCGAACAACACCAAGCCCTGCGCGTGCTCGACCAGGAACGCGGGGACAGGAGTGCGAAATTGGCCCGAGTAGCCGGACAGCATGGACCCGAGATCCGACGTGAGCCAGCCGCACTCCAACGGGCGGACGCGTGTGGTCATGATGCGGCCTCCTTCGCGAGCCAACGGTGCGCGGGATCCTCGTACATCGCGAGCCGGCGCGGCTCACCCGCGAGCGCCCACAGGTAATAGAGCCGGTATCCGGGTGCGGCACACACCGGGTGATAGCCGCGCGGGATGCCGACGATGGTGCCGTGACGCAGGAACACCGCCCGCTCGGAACCGTCCGCCTCGTAGAGACCCTGAAAGCCGAACCCGCCGGGGCGGTCGAAGCGGAAGTAGTAGACCTCTTCGAGCGCGGGCTCGCCGTCGGCACCGTCGTGTTTGTGCGGCGGGAACGACGACCACTGTCCCGGCTCGTTGAACGTCTCGCCGACGATGAGGCGCTGCGCGCCGGCAACGTTGTCGGCGACGATGTCGTGCACCGCGCGCAGCCAGCCGGGCCGGCCGCGCGAATGGACCACGACGTCGTCGGGGTGCACGAGCGTGACTCCGTGTGCGCCGCGCGGCGTTGCCGCGAGTGCGCAGCCGGCCGTCGCCGCGAGCGCGAGCTCGGCCGCTGTGTGCGCGGTGACGTCGACGTGGGTACCGGGAGGAAGATGCGCGGCCGTCGCGCGCGTGTCGAACACGTCGGCCCGAGCCGCGCGCGTTCCATCGATGTCGACGTGGCCGGAGAGCAATACGAGCACGGCCTCCTCGCCGTCCGGCGGCGTGATCCGGCGCGAGTCGCCGGCTGCGAGCGTGAGGATGTCGAGATCGACGTGCGTGCCGCGGTACGCGGCATCGGTCACGGTGCGGTCTCCAGGTACCGGGTCAGGAGGGCGTGCGACACGTCGGTGTGGCCGGCCAGCTCGAGCTGCGCGAACGCGCTGATCGTCTGCTCGTGCGCGATCAGCGCGGCGAGCGCGGGATCGTGCGGATCGGGTGCGAGCTCCCGCAGGCGCGCGAAGTCGGCGAGGAACGACGGGAGCGCATCGTGCAAGGCTTTGACGAGGTCGTCCCAGCTGCCGTCGACCGCCCCGAGGTCGCGTCCGAGCCGGCGCGTGTCGTCCGCGTCGTCGATCGTGATGCCCGCCTCCTCGACGAGGGGCTGCAACGTGCGGGCCGTGCGCGCCTCGATCGCGCACAACACCGACAGCGAGGCGGCGTGTTCACGCAGGTCGTCGCGCGCGGCCATCGTCGCGAACAACGCCTCTCCGAGCAGCTCGCCCTTGTACGCCTCGCGCAACAAGGACACGTAGGTCTTCGCGGTCTCGCTCATCGTCGCACTCCGATCGCGTGCGGGTTGCCGGGCGGGGGGAGTGGGTGACGGAACAGCTTCGCCGCGTTCTCGTGGCTGATCCGGGCGATCTCGTCGCCGGTGAGATGGCCGAACACCTCGGCGAACACCTGTTGCGTGTCGGGCCAGGTTCCGTCGCCGTGGGGGTAGTCGGACTCGAAGGTGATGTGATCGACGCCGATGACGTCGCGCGTGCTGAGCGTCGACGGGTCGTCGATCGTCGAGAACCAGAAGTTGCGCCGCAAGACCTCCGCCGGGCGGAGGCTCCCCGGGAAGTAGTCGCCGTAGCCCGAGCGGTCGACGATGTTCTCGAGCCGGTCGTGCAGCATCGCGACCCAGCCGATCCCGCCTTCGCTCATGATGATCTCGAGCTCCGGGTGTTTCACCGGGTAGCCCGACCACAGCCACTCCGCGCACGCGCTGAGGGAGAGCTGACCGAAGAGGGTCGCGCCGAGCGGCACCATGGGCGCGCCCTTCGGCATGTCGGCGACCCCCGTCGAGCCGACGTGCAAGCAGATGACGGTGCGGGTGTCGGCGCACGCCGCGATGATCGGATCCCACCACTTCGAGAAGATTGGTTCCATACCGATACGGTGCGGCATCTCCGGCAGCGTGACCGCGGTGAAGCCGCGCGCCGCGTTGCGGCGGATCTCGTGCGCGGCCTGCTCGGGATCGGCGAGGTAGGTGATGCCGAGGGGCACGATGCGGTCGGGGTACTTCGAGTACCACTCGTCGAAGAACCAGTCGTTCCACGCTTGCGTGACCGCGAGCCCAAGCGCGGCGTCCTTGCAGCGCGAGAACACCGCGCCGCAGAAGCCGGTGATCTGCGACGGGAAGTTCACCGATGCCCAGATGCCGTTGATGTCCATGTCGCGGATGCGGGCGTCGATGTCGTAGCAGCCCGGGCGCATCTCGTCGAAGCGCGTGGGCTCGACCTTCCAGTCCTCGCGCTTGCGCCCGACGACGGCGTTCAAGCCGACCTGGAAGAAGACCTGGTCGTCGAAGTGCCACACCTCGTGGCCCTCTTCGGTCTCGACGACCTTGGGCGCCCGGTCCTGGAGCGCGGCCGGGAGCCGGCCCGCGAACATGTGCGGCGGCTCCACGAGGTGATCGTCGGTGGAGAAGAGGGTGTGGCGGATCGGGCGCGGTTCGGGATCGGGTTCGAGGCCGTGGGTCTCGCTCTTGCGCCAGTTGAGGCGGATCGTGTCCGTCACGCCCGCCAGGCTAGATCCCCCAACCGCAACCTTGCGTGGCTGAACCACCGGGGAGGTGGATGAGTCACGCAAGGTCGCGGAATTCGGCGCCCTCCGGCTCCGCTCAGGTCGAGACGACGGTGCGCGCGGGCACCCGGTCGTTCGCCCCGATCTCGCGCTCGGGCCCGTCGACGACGCCGCTCGCCGCCAGCGGGCCGACGAAGAACTGCACCTCGCCCGGCTCGACGACGAGGCGCATCGACTCGTCGTAGTACGCGAACGCGGTCGGATCGACGGAGAAGCGCACCGTGCGCGCCTGCCCCGGCTGGAGCGCCACCCGGGTGAAGCCGAGGAGCACGCGCTCGGGCCGGGCCACACGCGCGACGGCATCGCGCCCGAACAGCTGCACGACGTCGGTTCCGGGCCGGTCTCCGCGGTTCGTGACGCGCACGCGCACGTCGAGCCCGTCGACCGACAGGTCGTCGTAGGCGAACGTCGTGTACCCGAGCCCGAACCCGAACTCGAACAGTGGACCTGACGCGCCGTCGATGTAGTCGCCGAAGATCGCGCTGCGACCGCCGCCGGCGCGCACGTCATGGTGCACGGGTACCTGTCCGGCCCGCCGCGGCAACGAGATCGGCAGCCGGCCCGATGGTGACGCCTCGCCGAACAGCACGTTAGCGATCGCCGCGCCGCCCTGCTCGCCCGGGCACCACGCGTAGAGCAGCGCGTCCGCGTGCTCGGCGATCCACGGCAGCGCGTGCACCCGCCCGCTGACGATCACGACGATCGTCGGCGTTCCCGTCGCCACCACGGCTTCCACGAGGTCCTCTTGCACACCCGGAAGCGCGAGCGAGCCGGCGTCGCGAAACTCGCCGCTGGTGCAGTCGGGCATGAGCCCGGATCGCCCGCCGACGAAGCACACCGCGACGTCGGCGGAGCGCGCCGCGGCAACCGCGTCGGCGATCCCGTCGGCGCGCTCGCTGCGGATGCCGCATCCCTTCGCGTACGCGACGTCGCGCGCCATGGCCCGGATGCCGGCGAGCGGCGTCACCGACGGCGGGTAGTACGGTCCGGCCGCGAACGGTCCCGGCTCGGACAGCAGCCGACCGGCGGCATCGCGCGGCTGCACGATCTCGGTGTGCGCGGGATAGGAATAATCGCCCTGCAGCAGCCGCTCGTCGTCGGCCGCCGGACCC
>DATMUX010000626.1:0-2863 GCA_035563695.1 Acidimicrobiia bacterium | reverse complement strand
TAGCGTCGATCGACGATCGGCTGGCACCTCGGCGAGCGAACGACTGGCCGTTGAAGCCGGGTCGGCGTGAAGGAGGCCGGATGATCGACTCGGGTGATGGGATGGTCGAGCAGACCTTCGAGCACCTGGCCGCTCGCGACTGGGACTCGTTCGGCGCACTTCTTGCGACTGACGTCGAACGAATCGGTCCGTTCGGGGAACGTGTCGTCGGGCGCGACGCCTACGTCGAACTCATGGCGGCCGGTGTGCAACGTGGCTCTGACGATGGGGGGGACCGCACGACATGGGACGTCCACCGCGTCGTCTACGCGCACGACGGACGATCCGCGTTCGCTCGGGTCACGGCCCATGTGCCACACGGCGGCCGAGAACTGCGGATCGAGTAAACCCTTGCGTACGAGCTCGATGCGAAAGGGTTCATCTCCCGGATCGAAGTCTTCTGGCGAGACCCCCGCGGTGGACCCAGTCAAGTCGGAGAGTAGGCGACGAACGACTGAACGACGCCCCGTTCCGCCGCGCCAGATCTGCCATTCGACATTCAGGCATCTTTGATCCGCGCGACCCGCGGTGACACGATGGCGGCATGACGGACCTGCGTGCCCTGCTCCACGAGACTGCCGATCGCATCGCCGATCACCGCGCGGCCGGTCTCGATCGGCCGGTCGCGCCCGACGTCTCGCTCGACGAGCTGCGCGCCGCGCTGGGTGCGGGCCGGTTGCCCGCCGCCGGCGCCTCCCCGGCAGAGGCGGTAGCGCAACTCGCGGCGGCCGCCGACCCCGGGCTCGTAACGACGACGGGGCCGAGGTACTTCGGCTTCGTCGTCGGCGGAGCACTCGACGCGGCGACGTGTGCTGACATGCTGGCGGTCGGCTGGGACCAGCCGGCATTCAACGCCGTGACATCGCCCGCCGCGGCCGCGGCCGAAGACGTCGCTGGAGCGTGGCTCCGGCAACTGTTGCACATACCCGCGACCGCGTCGTTCGGCCTGGTTACCGGCGGCCAGGGCGCCAACAACGTCGCGTTGGCCGCGGCTCGCCATCACGTGCTGAGCGCAGCGGGCTGGGATGTCGAAGCCGCGGGCTTGATCGGGGCCCCCGCCGTGCGGGTCGTAGCAAGCGAGGAACGCCACGCGACGATCGATCGGGCGCTGCGGTTGCTCGGTTTGGGCGCGGCGCGAGTCGAAGTGGTTCGGGCCGACGGCAACGGCGCGATCGACCCTGCCGACCTCGCGCGCGTCCTTGTGGGCGGCGACCTGGATGGACCGATGATCGTTTGCCTGCAGGCGGGCAATGTCAATACCGGCGCATGCGACGACCTCGCGAGCGCGTGTGCGGCGGTGCGTGGAGTGAAGCGCGACGCGTGGGTTCATGTTGACGGCGCGTTCGGCCTGTGGGCGGCAGCGGCGCCGAGCCGCCGTCACCTCGTTGCGGGCATCGAGCAGGCCGACTCCTGGGGCACAGACGGCCACAAGTGGCTGAACGTGCCGTACGATTGCGGCTACGTCTTCTGCGCGCACCCGGAGGCGCATCGTGCGTCGATGACGTTCAGCGCCGCATACCTGGCCGCCGGTAGCCCCACGGAGCGCGCCCCGAGTGACTATGTGCCCGAGTCGTCGCGGCGCGCTCGTGGGTTCGCCACGTGGGCCGCGCTGCGGGAACTCGGCGCGGACGGCGTGGCCGATCTGGTCGAGCGTTGCTGCGCCCTGACCCGCCGCTTCGCCGATGAGCTCGGAGCACTCGACGACGTAACAATCGGCAACGACGTCGTTCTCAACCAAGCGCTGGTGCGCTTCGGCAACGACGCGCGCACTGACGCGCTGGTCGACGCAGTCCAGCGGGACGGCACGTGCTGGATGGGTGCCACGACGTGGCACGGCCGTCGTTACATGCGGGTTTCCGTCTCGAACTGGCGTACGACCGAAGCTGACGTCGATCGCTCGGTCGACGCGATCGCCAAGCTCATGGCCGCGACCTGACCTCACGCAACCCTGACCCACACTCGGGGCCGGCCGTCGCTCGTCGATGACCCTCCCACCCGGGCGGTCCCGTCGAAGTGAAGCGGGGGATCGAGGCGCGGTCGTCAACGTGGCAGCGCCCCTCTTCATGCAACTGAGAAGCCACGCCAGAGCGGGTGTTCGGGGCGGGCTGCGGCTCGGGGTGCGGGCGCGACGTGACCGTTCGACGTGTGAGTAATCCGTGGCGACGCTGCGAATTCACCCGCAGCGCGTGCATGCCTTCCCCCGTCAGGGCAATCTGTGCGCTGCATGTCGCCGAGTGATTTCGTCCCACCGGAGTTTGCTGTTCCGACCGAAGCGACCTTCGGTGACCTCTGTCTCGTTCCACTCGGGCCTGAACACAACGCGGCCGACTACGCCGCGTGGACGTCGAGCATCGACCACATTCGGGCCACGCCCGGATTCCCCGATGGTTCGTGGCCGACGCTCATGCCACTCTGCGAGAATCTGCGAGATCTCGAACGACACGCCGAAGACTTCCGACTGCGCCGGGGCTTCACGTCCACGGTGCTCGACGTCAACGGCGAGGTGATCGGATGTGTGTACATCTATCCCTCGCGTCACGAAGACGTCGACGCGAGAGTCCAGTCGTGGGTTCGCGCCGACCGAAGCGATCTCGATCGGCCGCTCTACGAAGCCGTCCGAGCCTCGCTACGGAGCGATTGGCCCTTCGGAGCGGTCGAGTACGACGAGCGAATTGGGGAGTAGCGACGCCGGAGGACGAGTTCCGGCACGCGCACAGGACAGGCTGGAGCTGCTCGCGGCGGAGGTGCCCGAGATCGAGTGGTCCGACGAAGCGGCTCATGTTTCGATCAAGGTTCGGGATCCCGACGGCTACGCAGTCGAGGT
>DATMUX010000625.1:0-3407 GCA_035563695.1 Acidimicrobiia bacterium | reverse complement strand
AGGCGCGTAACGGTGGTGCGCGCATGACGGTCTCGGACAAGGCAGCTCATTATGTGGCGGCGTACACCGCGGTTGCGCGACGCGTCGGCGATCTGGTCATCGAGCACGGATCGGATTCGTGGGTTCCGTCGTGTCCGGAGTGGCGCGTGCACGACGTGTTGGCACACTT
The DNA here is from genome assembly GCA_035563695.1 of Acidimicrobiia bacterium. Classification (GTDB taxonomy): domain Bacteria; phylum Actinomycetota; class Acidimicrobiia; order IMCC26256; family PALSA-610; genus DATMUX01. The sequence continues at coordinate 3,238 of DATMUX010000625.1, read as the reverse complement.
GGTCGGGCTGTGCGACGACTGGGTGCACGCCCGGCTTGCGGGCTACGCGTCCCGGCGATGGACCGCCGATCAGGTCTCGCGCCTGGCGCATCTGAGTGACGTCGAGCTCCTCGATCGTTGGACGTCGCGCCTCCAGGAGTTCGGGCGGCTCGAGGAAGATCCGGCGATGGGTGCGCCTGCTCGTTGGGCGTTCGGTGATGCCGTGATCCACGAGGCCGACGTTCGCGGCGCCCTCGACGCGGGTCGCGTGCCGCACGAAGCTGTGCTCCTCGGCCTGAGAGGCTCCCTCGCGCGGTGGGGCGAGGCTCTCGGGCAGGCGAGGTTGGGTGATCTCGTCGTTCGTGCGCACGACGCGGGCGAATGGCGGCTCGGGAGCGCCGGCGGACCCACCGCGACGACGGTCGACGTGCCGGTCTATGAGCTCTTTCGTGCGCTCGCGGGCCGTCGTAGTGCCGGCCAGGTTCGTAGCTGGGCGTGGTCGACGGATCCCGAGCCGTACCTCGCGGCGGGCCTTCCGTATCCGTTCCGATACGCGACGGCGCCGCTCAGCGATTGAAGACAGCACGGGTCCGTTGCGCGGAACGGACGGTTACGACGCGGAGTGCCGCGCTCGCGCGGTTGCTCCGGCAGCAGGAGGATTCTCGCCGGCGGTGTGATAGCGCGTTCGGTAGACGACCGCGGCAACGATGCCGAGGACGAGCGGTAGCCAGTAGGACACGAGGCGATACGCGAGCGTCGCGAGGGTGGCGTTCGCGGCGGGGAGGCCGGCCCATACGAGCGTCACGGCGAGACCGGCTTCGACGAACCCGAGGCCGCCGGGCGTGATCGGGATCATGCCGAGCACGCTCGCCGCCACGTACGCGAGCAGGACGGGGATCGTCTGCACCTTGGCCCCGCTCGCGGCGATGGCGGCGAGCAGCGCGAAGTAATCGAACGCCCACTTGCTGACGACGGCGAGCAGGGCCCAGGGCCAGTGCGTTCCCAGCGCGTGCCGAACACGGTTGCGTTCGGCCAGCAGCCGCGCATCCAGATCGACCACCGGTGGCCGGCGCCGGCGGGCGTGATTGAGCAGCCACTGCGTTGCTCGTCCGGCGGTGCGCATCGGACCGTCGAGCGCGAGAGCAACGGCACCGACGGCGAACAGGATCATGAACGCGCCGAGTCCGAGCCAGCCGGCCCGCTCCAGCCGCGGGTCGACGTTCTCGAGCCGGAAGGTGAGCGGCACACATAACGCGGCGAGGCCGAACAGGGTCGTCGTCGTGAGGAGCGACGCGGCCGTTAACCCGGACGCGGTGCGGCCCGGTTCCTCACCGGCGCGGACCATGTACGAGAACTGCAACGGACCGCCCGCCGCCGCACCACCGGGCACGATCGAGCTCACCGCGTTGCCGACCAGCTGCGCGGTCGCGATCAGCAGCCAGTGCGAGCTCGAGACCGACAAGCCGATCAACAACCACACGCACACGAAGCTCGCCAGTTCGAGCCCGGCCATCGCGACGAACCAGCCGGGCCGGATCGTCGACAGTTGGCCGACGGAACCGAACACCTTCACCAGGGCGGGCCACACGAAATAGAGCCCGACCGCGGCGACGACCAGGCCGATGATACGGCGAGTCACGGCTCAGGTCTCAACCTGTTGTAGAGGTCGAGACGCCGGTCGGTGAAGGGTTCGTGGTCGGCGGCGTTTGCGCCGTGGCGATGGTGGATTCGAGGGCGGCCATCGTCGCGGTGTCGACCTCGCCGGTGGGGGGCACCCCGAGATGGGTCTGGAAGGCCTTCAGCGCGTCGGTGAGCTCGGGTGTCCAGTGCCCGTCGACCGGGCCCGTCCAGTAGCCGGCGAGCTTGAGCGTCGACTGCACCGCCGCGGTGTTCGCGAGCGCCTGCGTTGCCGCGGCGCCGCCTTTCGACAGCAGCGCGTTGCTGAGCGCGGTCCCGGTGGCGCGGTCGACGTACCCCGTAACGGGCAGGCCGCCGGTCGTCTGGAGCTTCTTCACCGCATCGACGGTCGACGGGCCGTAGATGCCGTCGATCTCGCCGGTGTAGTAGCCCGCCTCCTTCAACGCGGTCTGGAGCGTGGCCGTGTACTCGGTGAGTGCCGCTTCGGCCTTCTTCTGCTGCTCGTCGGTGAGGCAACCGGCATCGGCGAAGAGTCTCAACCACGCCACTTCGAGGGCGAACGCGGCGGAGTGGTACTCGACGGTGGCGCGCGCCAACGGCGTTTGATCCGTGATCCCCTGGGAAGCGGCCGTGAGGTCTGCTTCGGCCTGCTTGACGCGGTCGACGGTCGCGGGCGGAACAAGTGTCGTCGTCGTGGTGCTCGTGGAGCTCGTCGGTGGTTGCGACGTCGTCGACGATCCGGCCGCCTCGGCCTCGGCGGCCGCCAGCGCAGCCTGCGCGTCGGCCAACTCCTTCTTCGCGCTCGCCAAGGTGTCGCGGGAACTCACAACGTCTTGCGCACTCGATGTGACGGCCTCGCGCGGATTCTCCAGATCGGACCCGAGAGTCTTCACGTCGCCCACGGTCGCAGCCGAGTCGTCGAATACCTTGCCGTAACGGTCGATCGCCGTGATGTAGGTCTCGGTGTTCTTGCAGAACTCCGTGCTCGCCTTGTCGAATGCGGATTGGGCGTCGGCGACGGCTGTTTCCTTCGAGGAGACGCGTGCTTGAGCGGCCTTGACGCCACCGGTCCCGCCCGAGCTGCTGCACGCAGCCAGCACCAGCGCGGCGCACACGATCACCACGATGCCATCGGTAGCGATGCGAATCGGCTTGCTCACGGCTCTTCCCACGCTCGCCGATTCTGCGCCGGGCTGCTGCGGTCCCCTAGAGACCAAGGTCCTCCGAGCCCCGTCTTTACCACCGCCCGTCTCGTGCGTCGATCCGTCGAGCGCGATCACGCTCCGCGGCAGTGTGGTTACCTGGTCCGACGTCAGGAATGCGTCAAGTGCTTGACGTAGAGGTCTGAGAGCGTTGTACGTTGCGCCCCACTTTCATCGGCGCGCTCGCCACGCGTGCGTCCGGTACGCGCGGCGAGCGACATCTTGCATGAAGCGGGAGACAGCGATGACATCAGCGCGCAAGCCGGTTCGGGCGGGATCTCTGGCGATTGCAGTCGTGGCGCTGGCCGCGCCGGCCCTCGTGCTCGGCCCGGCCGTCCCGGCATCCGCGTCGGCTTCGACCGAGACGTTGCTCGTCAGTCAGTCGTTCCGGGGCTCGTCGCTCCCGGCCGGAACACCGT
>DATMUX010000624.1:0-2339 GCA_035563695.1 Acidimicrobiia bacterium | reverse complement strand
TTCCTCGGCCGGGCGCTGGGCGCGCGCCGCGCCGGTGTGTTGATCGCGACGAAGTTCGGCGGGCCGATCGACGACCGGCGCCCGGGTGGGGCGAGCGCGTCGTACCTCACGCAGGCGTGCGAGGACTCGCTCCGCCGCCTCGGCACCGATCACATCGACCTCTATCAGCTGCACTTCCCCGATCAGGCGACGCCGCTCGACGAGACGCTGGGCGCGCTCGACGCGCTCGTTCGCGACGGGAAGGTGCGCGAGATCGGTTGCAGCAACTTCGGGGTCGAGCTGATCGAGGAGTCGGCGCGCATCAGCGCCGATCACGGGTGGGCGCGCTTCGTGAGCGTGCAGAACGAGTACAGCCTGCTGCGCCGCGGACCCGAGAAGCAGGGCGTGCTCGACGCGTGCGTGAAGCACGAGCTGGCCTTCGTCCCGTACTTCCCGCTGGCGAGCGGCGTGCTGTCGGGCAAGTACCGCCGGGGTGAGACGCCGCCGGCCGACACGCGCATCGGCGGCATGCCCGCCGATCGCATCGAGCAGGCGCTCTCCGACGCCGTGATGAACCGCGTCGAGGCCCTCGACGCGTGGGCGCGCGACCACGGTCATACGCTGCTCGAGCTCGCCTTCGCGTGGCTGCTGGCCCGTCCGGCTGTGGCGAGCGTCATTGCCGGCGCGACGAGACCGGAACAGGTTGCCGCCAACGCGGCCGCGGCGGCATGGTCGCTCTCGAGCTCCGATCTCGCCGAGATCGACGCGGTGATCGCGCGCGCCAAGGAGGCGTGATCGCGGCGCGTCTCATTCGACCGCGGGTCCCCGCGCGGGGTTCGCGCCGATCATGGTTGCCCCGACCGCGCTGACCGCGAGGGAGACAGCGGCGGCGGCGATGATCGCGGCCCCCTGGCCGGGATGCAGCGCGCCGGTGGTGAGCCCGATCGACGCCACCGCCGACGGGACGCCGATCTCCGCCGCCGCGAGCAACCCCGCTGCGCTCGGCAGCCGCATGATCCATGCGGTCGCGACCGGCACGATCGACGTCGACACGGCGAGCAGCGCGAAGAGGCGGAGATCCTTCTCCGAGTGCACGAGCGCGCGCAGGTCGATGCGCGCGCCGAGCACGACGAAGAACAGCGGAACGAAGAATCCCTCGCCCAGTCCGATCAGCTGATCCGCGACGCGGCGCGGCGGGCCGATGGCCGCGACCATTACGCCGGCCGCGAACCCGGCGATCAGCACGCTCGTGTCGAAGCGCTCGGCGATCCACGCGAGCGTGAACAGCACGAGCAACGAGACCCGCAGGTCGATCGCCCAGTCGAGATGGTGCGACGCGTGGCGCAGCTCGTGCACCAGCCGGAAGTGCCGGGCGCGCCATCCGGCGTAGCCGACGGCCGCGGCGCCCGCGATGACGAGCGCCGCGCCCGCGAGCGCCCGCCCGACCCCGCCGGTCGCGAGCACGAGGGGGACGGCCAGCACCGTCACGACGTCGGCCAAGGAGACCCAGACGATCGTCACGAGCAGCGCGGTCGTCTGCGGCGCGGCCTGGGTGATGGGCAGGACCACTGCGGCCGAGCTGGCCGCGAGCAGCACGGCGAGCACCGCCGGCCGGTGCAGCCCGCTCGCGACGGCGACCAGCGGCGCCGCCGCGGCCGACAGCGCGAGCACGACGACGGTGGCGGTGCCGCCCCGGCGGCTCGCGCGTCGCAGACGCTCGTCGCGCACGGGGATGTGCGTCCCGACGATGAACATCAACAGCGCGAAGCCCATCGCGGCCAGGAACGCGAGTGTCGGCTGGTTGGGATCGAGCGTGCCGGTTCCCGTGGTGCCGATGAGCACACCGGCCGCGATCTCGCCGATGACGATCGGGGGCGCGGCGCGGGTCGGCGCGAGCGCGAGCACCGGGCCGAGCAGACCCACGGCCACGACGAGCGCGAGCGTGCCGAACGTCATCCGGGCCATTCGATCAGAAACGGCCGGGCGCGCGCCGGGGCGCGCGTGCGCGCTCAGAACACGCCGGCCTCGAGTCCCGCGGCGAGCGTGAGCCCGAGCTCGTGGCATCGCTCCAGGGCGTCGTCGTCGAGCTCGCCGACGGCGAGCACCGGGGGCAACACCGATCGCCAGCGCAGCCCGGTCACGATGCGTTCGACGCTGCGGATCGCACCCTCGCCGTCGTGACCGCCCTTGACGAACAAGGCGTACGGCAGGCCGGGCGTGTCGTCGAGCAGCCCGTAGTAGATGCGTTCGAGAAAGTCCTTGAGCGCACCGCTCATGTACCCGAAGTTCTCGGGCGTACCGAGCACGACCGCGTCGGCCCAGCGTACGTCGTCGGCCGACGCGTCGAACGCCCGCCGCAC
>DATMUX010000623.1:0-3174 GCA_035563695.1 Acidimicrobiia bacterium | reverse complement strand
GGCTCGGCGAGCAGCGCGACCTTGCCGTCGTAGGTGGTGCGCAGCTCCTCGAACGGCGTCACGACCTCGAAGCGCGTGCCACCCGCGTCGAACGCGTCGTTGTTCGCGATCTTCGGCCGGTTGAACATGAACGCGACGCGGCCGTCGGGCAGGTACAGGCACGTGGTGAGCTCGGCGTACCCCTCGTTCGCGCGGTTGCCGAGCCGCAGGAATCCACCGACGCGCTCGGCCGGGTCGTAGACGTTGAAGTACATCGACTCGTTGAAGTTCGATGCCGACTCCAGCGGGTGCATGTACTCGTCGCGGGGCTCGAGCCTGATCTGCATGACGCCATCGGAGCGCATCCTTGACCGTCCGGTCAACCGGGTGCTCGACTGACGCGCATGAGCACTCCCGAGATCACCGAGATCACCTCCGGCCTGGAGTTCCCCGAGGGTCCCGTCGCGATGCCCGACGGGACCGTCATCGTCGTCGAGCTGATGGGGGCCTGCATCACGCGCGTGCATCCCGACGGCCGCAAGGAGCGGGTCGCGACCCCCGGCGGCAGCCCCAACGGCGCCGCGATCGGGCCCGACGGTGCGCTCTACGTCTGCAACAGTGGCGGGTGGGGCCGGCACGAGATCATGGGGCTGACGATCCCCGACACGGAGCTGCCGTCCGATCACAGCGGCGGGCGGATCGAGCGCGTCGATCTCGACAGCGGCGACGTGAAGGTGCTCTACACCGAGTGCGACGGTCACCCCTTCATCGGACCGAACGACATCGTGTTCGACGCGCACGGCGGGTTCTGGTTCACCGATCACGGTCGCCGGCAAGGCCGCGTGCAGCACGTCGGTGCGATCTATTACGCGCAGCCCGACGGCTCCTCGATCCGCGAGGTCGTGTTCCCGAGCGACTCGCCCAACGGCATCGGCCTGTCGCCCGACGGTACGCGCCTGTACGCGGCCGAGACGCACACCGGGCGCGTGTACGCGTGGAACATCACCGCGCCCGGCGAGGTCGAGCAGGGTCCCGCCGGCGCGATGGGCGCGTTGTTGTGCGGGCTGCCCGGCATGCAGCTGTTCGACTCGCTCGGGATCGACAGCGACGGCAACGTGGTCGTCGCGACCCTGGTCACCGGCGCGCTGACCGTCATCTCGCCGGGCGGCGAGGTCCTCGACCAGGTTGCGACGGGCGACCCGATGACGACGAACGTCTGTTGGGGCGGCGCCGACCTGCGCACCGCGTACGTGACGTGCTCGGGCACCGGGCGGCTCGTCTCGCTGCCGTGGCCGCGCCCGGGACTGCGACTCCCGTACTGACCCCGAACTCGGGGTGCGCCTATCGTGACCCCTCCGCCGTCGACGAGGAGAGAGTGCCGTGGGACCGTTGGCCGGGGTGAAGATCGTCGAGCTGGCCGGGATCGGGCCGGGCCCGTTCTCGGGCATGGTGCTCTCCGACATGGGCGCCGACATCGTGCGGGTCGATCGCGCCGCGCAGGTCAATCCCGCGACGTTCGACCGGCCGAACCTCGAGCCGCTGTACCGCGGCCGGAGATCCGTCGGCGTCGACCTCAAGAACCCCGAGGGCGTCGAGCTCGTGTTGCGCCTCGTCGAGCAGGCCGACGCGCTCGTCGAGGGTTACCGGCCCGGCGTCACCGAGCGACTCGGGCTCGGGCCCGACGTGTGCCTCGCCCGCAACCCGAAGCTCGTGTACGGGCGCATGACCGGCTGGGGCCAGGACGGTCCGCTCGCGCAGGCCGCCGGCCACGACATCAACTACATCGCGCTGGCGGGCGCGCTCGCGCACTTCGGCCGCGCCGGCGAGAAGCCCGTCCCGCCGATCAATCTCGTCGGCGACTTCGGCGGCGGAGGGATGTTCATGGCGTTCGGCGTCGTGTGCGGCATCCTCGAGGCGCAGCGCTCGGGAACGGGCCAGGTGATCGACGTCGCCATGGTCGACGGTGCCGCGATCCTCATGTCAATGATGTGGGGGTTCCGCCAGCTCGGCGTGTGGAACGAGGAGCGGCACGGGACGAACGTGCTCGACACCGGCGCTCCGTTCTACGACGTGTACGAGACCAAGGACGGCAAGTACGTGTCGCTGGGCTCGCTCGAGCCGCAGTTCTACGCCGAGCTGCTGCAGAGGCTCGGGTTGACCGACTCGGGCCTGGCCGCGCAGATGGATCCCGGTGGGTACCCACAGTGGCGCGAGAAGTTCACGCAGTTGTTCAAGACCAAGATGCGCGACGAGTGGGACCAGCTGCTGCTCGGCGGTGATGCGTGCTACGCCCCCGTGCTCACCATGACCGAGGCGACGAACAACGAGCACATCAAGGCGCGCAACACGATCATCGAGCCCGGTGGCGTGCCCCAACCCGCGCCCGCGCCGCGGTTCTCGCGCACCGAGGCCGAGGTGCAGCGGCCCGCGCCGTGGCCGGGCCAGCACACCGATGAGGCTCTGCGCGACTGGGGCATCGACCCGGCCGACATCACGAAGCTGCGCGAGACCGGCGCGATCGCCTGACCGCGATCAGTTCGCGACGAGCGCGGTGATGCGGGCGACGCGCTCGTCGAGCGTCGCCGGGTCGGGCGCGACGACGGTGACGTGGCCGAGCTTGCGGCCGGGGCGCGGCGCCTTGCCGTAGTCGTGGTAGTGCGCGCCGGGCACGGCGAGCACCGCGTCGCGATCGGGCATCGTGGCGATGCAGTTGACCATCACGGCCGGGCCCCGCGCCCGCGTGGAGCCGAGCGGCATGCCCGCGACCGCGCGCACATGGTTCTCGAACTGGCTCGTCTCGGCGCCCTCGATGGTCCAGTGGCCGGAGTTGTGCACGCGGGGCGCGATCTCGTTGGCGAGCAGTTCTCCGTCGACCTCGAACAGCTCGACGCAACACACGCCGACGTACTGCAGCGCGTCGAGCAGCGGGCGGATGCACGCCTCCGCCCGGGCCTGGAGCGCGTCGTCGAGGCCCGGGGCGGGCGCGCGCGTGACGCGCAGGATCCCGTCGCGGTGCGCGTTCTCGACCGCGGGCCAGCAGGCGATCGCACCGTCGTGCGCCCGTACCGCGATGATCGACAGCTCGCGCGCGAACGTCATGAAGCCCTCGAGGATCAGGGGGACGCCGCCCAGGGCGGTCCACGCGCCGTCGACGTCGGCCGGCGCTCGCAGCACGGCCTGGCCCTTGCCGTCGTA
>DATMUX010000622.1:0-4894 GCA_035563695.1 Acidimicrobiia bacterium | reverse complement strand
GGGAGCCAAGCGTTCATGACGCGATCGTTCGTGTTACCGCCATGATCTTCGAAAGCACCTCGGAGCCGTGCGCCGACCTAGGCTGCCTGCATGACATCGATCCGCAATGTCGATGCTGTCCTTGCGGCGATCGACGAGCCGTGGTCTCCCCGCACCATTGCCGTTGTCAACGACTATGACGTGCGCGTCGCGCGTGTCCAGGGTGAGTTCACCCGGCATCAGCATCCTGAAACCGACGAGTTCTTCATGGTGCTCGGAGGCGAATTGACGATCCGGATGGAAGAGGGCGACGTCGTGTTGCGGCCCGGCGACACGTACGTTGTGCCGAAAGGCCGTCTTCACCAGCCACACGCCGCGACGAACACGACGATCCTGCTCTTCGAACCAAGCGCCACGATCAACACAGGCGACACCCCGAGCCGGCTCACCGCGCCGCGCCGCGTCGTGTGATTGCGCCCGTGAAGGCGCGGTCGGAGGCACGGAAGGACGCCCGGAACCATTCTGTTACTCCAGGTGCTGGAGCGCCTGTGCCGCGCGCCGTTCGACGTTCGCGTATCCTCGGCTGCGTCGACTCGCGCGTCCGCGGCGAATGCACTGACCCAGCACAATCCGCGATCGCTCATTTCTGAGCAATCGCGGATCGCGTTCGGGGGCCACCGCGGCGTGTTCGGATCACCAGCGGCGCGCGACCACGGGTACGACCTCGCGGCGGCGGACGCCCGCGGCGAGGATCAATCCCGCGCCGAGAACGAGCAAGATCGACGCCACCGTCGCGTCGCGGCTCGACGCCGATCCCGTCGTCGCGAGAGTCACGGTCACGTCGCTCGACTCGGCGGTCGTGCCGCCGCTCAAGCGTGCGCACACCACCGTGACCCGGTGCGATCCCGGAACCACGCTCACCGGAATGACGATGTGCGCGCGGAAGCTGCCCGTTGCAGTGGCGCGTGTCGTCAAGACGACAACGCCGTCGAACTGGATCTGCACCGTGGCCCGCGCGACGCAGCCGCTGCCGCTCACGTCTTCGCCGCCGCCGGGCGCGGCGGTGGCGCTCGTGAGCGTCGGCTCCTGCGCGACCGCCGGTCCGGACAGCGCCGCCAGGGCGAGGGCGGCGAGCACGCCTCCGACCGCGAACCGGCGCGTCCATCGACTGCGGGAAGATTGCATGTCGCCTCGCCTCCAACCGATCGGGCCCGAACGCGTCGTAAGCGTGCACGACCGGGCCTGATCGCGCCACCCGACCGGGGCGCCGCCGACTCCCACCGGGCCGGACGTGATGTGACAAAGAGTGCAAAACGGCATGTGCGACCCGAGCCGCCGCTGTGACGGTCGAGGCACTTCGCCTCCGGCACTCCACCAGGAGCCCCGGCGCGCCGATCGCAAGACGTGTACTACGAGCCGCGCGCGCGCCCGACGCGGCCACCGCGCGCCGTGCCTCGGTGGGTCAGCGTGTCGACCGTCGCCGGCGCGAACGTGGCGGCCGGGCTCGCCGCCGTCGCGCTGTGGTTCCTCCGGGAGTGGCACGTCGTGTCGCCGCGCGCCCCGTTTCCGATCCTCGTCGGGCTCGTCGGGCTGGCAATCCTCGTCGACGGTCTGGCCCGCGTCTATCACGCGCGCCGTCCCGCCTCGCGCGCGCGTGAGCAGGTGCGGCTCTGCAGCGCGGCCCTGACGACGACGGCCGTGCTCTACACGGTCGGCTGGGGTTCGATGTTCGCCATCGGCTACGCGTTGTGCGCGGTGCAACTCCTCGCCCAGCTGCGGCGGGTCGACTGGCGGGCCGCGTACGGCTGGTGCCTGTTGGGCGTCGCCGTGGGCGAGATCGCCGTCGCCCGTGGTGTCGCGCCGAGCATGATCGCACTGCCGCTTGCGCACGCCGTCGCGTTGACGGGTCTCGGGATCCTCGGGGCGACGCTGTGGATCGTGAGCGGCGCATTCGCGGCGCGCGACGCGGTCGAGGCGGAGCTCGCGGCCGAGGCCGCAACCGACCCGCTCACCACGCTCGCGAACCGCTCGGCCTTCACCGCCGAGCTCGAGGAGGCGGCGCAGCGCGGCCTTCCCCTCGTCCTGGCCTTCGTCGACCTCAACGATTTCAAGGACATCAACGACACGTTCGGTCATCACGTCGGTGACGAGATGCTCGTCGAGGTCGGTCGTCGACTCCGCAGCATCGCGCGGCCGTTCGATGTCGCGGCGCGCATCGGGGGCGACGAGTTCGTGGTCCTCGTTCGGCCCGAGAAGCCGATGGAGGGCGCGACCCTCGTCGAGCGCATTCAGAGTGTTCTGGAGGCGCCCTGGCCGGCGATTGCGCCCAGCATGATCACGGCGAGCATCGGGATCGTCGAGGATCGCAGCGGCACGCGGACGCCCGACGACCTCCTGCGAGAGGCCGATCAGGCCATGTACGCACGCAAGCACGGTATGCGCTCCGATGCGACGGTCCCCGTGTTGATGTCGCGCGGGCTCGCGCACTATCGCGCGGCCATGGACGGTCTCCGCGGGAGCTTCAGCGTGTTGCGCGCCGTCCGGCAGGACGATGCCATCATCGATTGGGAGATCCTCGAAGCGAACGCGCTGCTCCGGAACGAGTATGAGGACGCGTGCGGTGACATCGTCGGATTGCGGTTCTCCGCGCTCCAGCGATTTGCGCCCAACGGGGCGCTCACCGAGGTGTACCTCCAGGCGTGCTCGACGGGTAAGCCCGTCGAGAAGGAGATGGAGATCCACCGGGTGCGAGCAGCACCGGTCTGGACGAGTGTGGTCGTCGTCCCGGTGGAGCCCGACGTCGTGGCAGTGGTCGTACGCGACATCAGGGAACAGAAGGCGCAGCGAGACGCGCTCTCGGGTGAGCGAGCGCGATTCGCGAGCCTCCTTGCCGGATCGGCCGCCCTCGCGTGCGTCGTCGACGACGCCGGCAGCATCATCTTCCGCCCGCCGTGGGGCACGACGTTCCTCGGATATTCGATCGACGACCTGCCCGCTCCATTGGGGATCGTCGCCGATCGGGATCGGGCCCGCGCCGAGGCCTGGTTCGACTCGGTGCGCGCGCTCACGCCCGGCGAACGGTCCGTTTCGATCACGCTGTGCCTGCGGGCGAGCGACGGAACGCTGCGCACGTGTGATCTCAGCGCGCTCGACTGCCGGAACGACCCTCACGTCGCCGGCATCGTCCTGAACGTGCACGAGATCTCGGACCTGGTCGCCGCGGAGACGCGCCTGGCCGCGCTGGCCGAGAACATGAGCGACATCGTCGCGATCTGCGCGCCCGATGGCGAGGTCACCTGGATCTCCGGCGCGGTGCGCGCCGCATTGGGATACGAGCCCGAGGAGATCGCCGGATCGAACGCGTTTGCCCTCATGCATCCCGACGACCGCGACCACGTGGCGACGCGACTCGCGGAGGTGGTTGCCGATCCGAACGAGGACGGGCCGCTCGTCCAGCTCCGGCTCCGCCACGCCGATGGGAGCCACCGCTGGTTCGAGGTCGACGGCACCAACAAGCTGGACGAGCCCGTGCTGAACGGCGTCGTCGTCTGCCTGCGCGACATCGCGGAGCGCCGCGCGGCCGACGAAGCCCTGCGCGCGTCCGAGCTGCGCAATCGCGCGATCGTCGAAGCGGCCGCCGACGCGATCGTGACCGTCGATCACGCCGGGATCGTGCAGACGTTCAACCGATCGGCGGAACGAATCTTCGGCCTACGGGCCGACGAGATCGTGGGCGGTTCGTACGCGCAGTTCCTCACGGACGGGTCGCTCGAGACTCTGCGTACTGCGATGACGTCCTCCCGGCCGGGCACGCAGATCGAGGTCGTGGCGCGGCGAGCTTCGGGCGAGGAGTTCTTCGCTCAGGTCGCACTGTCGCGCATGATGATCGACGGCCTCCCGCTGTTCACCGCCATGGTCCGCGACGTCACGCACCAGTACGAGCTGGAGCAGAGGCTCCGCACCGCGGCGCTGTTCGACGAGCTCACCGGCCTCCCCAACCGCCGCATGTTGCTCGACCATGTCGAGGCCGCGATCGGCCGCGTCGCGGGTACGGGTGAACCGTGCAACCTCGCCCTCCTGTTCATCGACCTCGATCGCTTCAAGCTGGTCAACGACGCGCTGGGTCACGACGTCGGTGACGAGGTGCTGGTTCTCGTCGCCGAGCGGATCTCGGCGGCGACCCGGCGCAGCGATCTCGTCGCTCGCATGGGGGCCGACGAGTTCGTGGTGCTCTGCGAGGACGCGGGCTCGATCGAGGAGATCAGCGCGCGCGCGAAGTACATCGCCGAGACCCTCGAGCCCTGCTTCGACGTCGGCGGTGCGGGCATGTTCGTCAGCGCCTCGATCGGTGTGGCCATCTGGCAGGAAGGAGAGACGCCGCTCGACCTGCTGCGCAGCGCCGACACCGCGATGTACCGGGCCAAGGCTCGTGGGCGCTCGCAGCTGGAGCTGTTCGACGCGCACATGCACGACGAGGTCGCCGCCCGGCTCGAGTTCGAGTCCGCGCTCCGGCGCGGCATCGATCGCGACGAGCTCGAGGTGCACTATCAGCCCATCATCGACCTCGGAACCATACAGATCTCGGGTTTCGAGGCCCTCGTGCGCTGGAATCGTCCGGGCTACGGCCTGGTCAGCCCGAACGACTTCATTCCCGCGGCCGAGGCGGCCGGTCTGGTCGTACCGATCGGGGAGTGGGTGCTCGCGCGTGCGGCCGAGGACTGTGCATCGTGGCAGGACATCGCGCCGGGTGTCGGCGTCTCGGTCAACGTCTCGGTGCGCCAGTTCGATGCGGGTGACCTCGTGAATGTGATGTCGCGAGACATCGGAAAGTTGTGAACCCTCATTGGGGTTTGGGTGGGTGTCCGGGTGGCCGGCCGGTGGGTTGGTAGTTGCGGCTGGTGTCGATGGTGAGGTC
>DATMUX010000621.1:0-4777 GCA_035563695.1 Acidimicrobiia bacterium | reverse complement strand
GCCGCGCCGCATGCGCACCCACGTGAGGAAGTGGCCCTTGCCCGGGTCGTCGAGCGGGCTCACCGGCCGCCACTCGGTCTGGTCGTGGAAGTTGATGTGACCGAAGGGATTCGGCCGTTCCTCCTCGGGCGGCAGCGGTGTGGCGTCGGGGCCGGGCACCTCCGGGAAGCGCACCTCCTGGAACGCGAGATCGGTGTCGTGGGCCGCGCCGAAGACGCCGTGGACGCGCAGCGCCGGCTCCTCGACTCCGGGGACGCGCAGGTCGGCCGCGACCTGGGCGGCGCGGCGCCCGTCGCGCAGCACGTCGACGTCGATCGTGATCGGACCCGGGGGCACGGGCGCCAGGAAGATCGCGTTCGCGGTGACCAGATCGAGCTCCGCCCGACCGAGCGCCTCCTGCATCGCGCGCAGCGCCGTGTACATCGACACGCCCCCGAACACGTAGACGACCTTCCAGTCGTCGGGGATCTCGGCCCGGAAGCGTCCGCGACGCGTGGGGTCGGCAACGAGGGTCGTGTCGGCGCGCAGGTCGCGGGGCATCGGCGCAGCCTACGCTCCGGCCCCATGGAACCACGCCTCCGTCCGCTGCCACGCGATGCCTGGGACGCCGAGACGCGCGACGTGCTGGGTGACTCGTCGCTCAACATCTTCGCGACGCTCGCCTACCACCCGAAGCTGCTCAAACGCTGGCTCGTGTTCGGCAATCACGTGCTCGCGAAGAGCACGCTCCCCGCTCGTGATCGCGAGCTGCTCATCCTGCGCACGGGTTGGAATTGCCGGTCTCCGTACGAGTGGGGCCAGCACGTCGCGATCGCCCGCGTGATCGGCGTCGACGACGCCGAGATCGTGCGTGTCAGCGAGGGACCGGACGCGTCCGGATGGAGCGAGGCCGACGCCGCGTTGTTGCGCGCCGCCGACGAGCTGCACCGCGACGACTCGCTGTCGGACGTTACCTACGCCGCGCTGGCCGCGCGCTACGACGAGCAGCAGCTGCTCGACGTCGTCTTCACCGTCGGCCAGTACCACATCGTGTCGATGGCGTTGAACGCGTTCGGTGTGGAGCGCGACGACGGCGTCACGGGCGTTCCCGTTCCAACTCGCGCGTGAGTGATCCGGCGCCCTCGACCCGGGCGCCGAGGGCGCGTACCCGGCCGGCGAGCGCTCCGTCCGAGGTCACGACGGTCAGCGATGCCGGGTCGCGGTCGCGGCGCACCTCCTCGGCGATGCGGTCGTCGGCGGCATCGGCGCCGCGCCGGCGCGCGTACGCAACGAGCACGCGGTCGTGCACGCCTTCGGGCAGGCCCGCGACGGGGCCGCCGTCGAAGACGACCGCGATCCGGCGGCCGGTGCGCGCGGCCAGACGCGCGAGGTCGGCCACGAGGCGGTGCATCGCGCCGGGGCGGTCCCGCCACCAGCCGTCGGGCCGGCTGCCCATGACGTTGTTGCCGTCGACGATGACGCGCCGGCGCGCTTCGGGCGCGATGAGGTCGTGCTCACCGGCGCGCGCCCGCGTCGACGACACGTGCGCGAGATCGGGTGCGATCTCGAGCCGCTCGGCCCCCTCGATGTCATAGCCGGGCCGGGGAACGACGAGCGCGTGCGGCAGCGCGGCGCGCGCGGTGTCGCGCGCACCCGCGTCGCCGCCGTACCACGCGGGGTCGCACACTTGGGCCCACTTGTCGGCTCCCATCACCACGACGTCGTAGCCGCGCGCGATATCGGCGATCAGGCGGTGCTCGGTGACCACCGCGCCGAGCCACGGGCGCGTCCCGGCCGCGTACTCGATCGCGCGCACTCGCTCGTCGGTGCTCGAGTGCGTCGCGTGCTCCTTGCCGAGCGCCACGCGCGAGATCGCGAGGTCGAGACGGTCGAGGCGGGCGGCGCGCACGGCGGCTTCGGCGATCGCGAGGTGCGCGACCGTCAGCGGGTCGAATGATCCGGGATACACGCCCCGGCGGGATGTGCGCGTCATGGGCGCAGCAGCGGCGGGTGCAACCGCGTGGCGCCGCCGCGGCTGTACAGCGCGGCCGGGCGCCCCTCCGTCGGTGCCGTCTCGCCCGTCGCCTCGACGAACCCGGGTGTCGACAGCACCTTGCGGCGGAAGTTCCCTTCGTGCAGCGACTCGCCCCACACCGCTTCGTAGACGCGCCGGAGCTCGCCGAGCGTGAACGGCTCGTCGAGGAACGCGGTTGCGAGCGTCGTGTACTCGATCTTGTCGCGGGCGCGCTCGACACCGTCGGCGACGATGCGGGCGTGATCGAACGCGAGCGCCACGCCGTCGTCGCTGCCGATGCCCGGGATCGCGAGGTCGTCGACCGCCCAGAACCGCGCGTCGGCCGCATCTGACCCCGCGACGGCCGTCACGGTCTGCACGGTGAACCCGACGTAGGCGACCGACACGACACGCAGGCGCGGGTCGCGATCCGGCGCGCCGTAGGAGCGCAGCTGCTCGATGTGCCCGAGGTGTACGCCCGCGGCCTCCCCCGCGACGTGCACGCCCGTCTCCTCCCGGAGCTCGCGGCGGGCAGCGCCGTCGAGATCGTCGTCGGGCTCGATGAATCCGCCCGGGAGGGCCCAGTAGCCCCGGTAGGGGTGGCCCTTGCGCTGCACGAGCAGCACCGACAGCCGGCAGCTCCGCACCGTCAACAAGACGACGTCGACGGTTACCCCGACGCGCGGGTAGCGCTCGGCGTCGTAGCCCGCCAGGAACTCGGCCTCCCCTTCGCGCTCCGGAGTCACCCCCTCCTTGTACTCGATCTGAGCAAAAGGGGCGAGGCGCCCGTCGGAATATGCCGGCCCGCGCCGGAAGGGTCCCAAACGAACGTTTGATAGGGTGCGCGGCGGCATGCCGGACCAGCGCTCGCGCATCCTCGACGCCACGCTCGCCCTGATGGGCAGCCGCGGCGCGAGCGGCACGAGCATGCGGGCGGTGGCGTCGGCCTGCGGCCTGAACGTGGCGACGCTCTACCACTACTTCCCGTCCAAGCGGGACCTGCTCCAGGCCGCGATCGCCCACCGGCGGGCCGCCGACCTGCCCCCGTCGCCGTTCCCCGAAGGCCTCGCCGGCACCGTCGAACAGCGCCTCGCCGCCCTGCTCGACCACATGTTCGTCGGCATGACCGCCGACGAAGACCTCTGGCGGGCGCTGCTGGCCGAGGCGATCCACGGCGACGACGACGTCCTCCAGCCCCTCGTCGAGACCGCCGATGCCTTCGAGCAGGCGCTCGCCGGGTGGCTCCGGGACCTGTGCCCCGATGCGCCGGCCCTGCACCAGCCCCCCGTCGTGCGGGCCCTGCGAAACACCGTGATCGGAGTGCTCGTCGAGCACCTCCCACAACCCGATGGAACACGTGCCGCGTTACGAGCGCGGGCGATCGAGCTGGCGACCGTGTTCGCACACGTCGCGCCCGTCCAGGAGGAATCGTGACCGCACCCGCCGAACCGTTCGAGTTGGATGCCCTCGACCCGACGTTGTACGTGCGCGGCGTCGCGCACGACGTGTTCCGCTGGATGCGTGAGAACGACCCGGTGTACCGCGACGAGAAGAACGGGCTGTGGGTCATCACGAAGTACGACGACGTGTCGTCCGTCGAGCGCCAACCCGATCTCTTCTGCAGCGGACGAGGCGTCCGGCCGAAGGGCGGAGGCGCCGACTCGTTGTCGATCGTCTCGATGGACGATCCCGAGCACGCGCGCCAGCGCCGGCTGATCAGCCGCGGGTTCACGCCGTCGCGGATCAACCAGTTGATGGACCACATCCGCGATCTCGCACGCGGGTTGGTCGACGGAGTGGCGGCGCGCGGCGAGTGCGACTTCGTCGACGACATCGCCAAGCCGCTCCCGCTCATCGTGATCGCCGAGATGCTCGGCCTGGGCGTCGAGGATCGTGAGCGCCTCGCGCACTGGTCCGACACGATGATGGCGGGCGAAGGCGCCGAGGGCGACGATCCCAAGCTGCAGGCCGCCGGTGAGGCGTGGGGTGAGTACGTGACGTACCTCGTGGAGCTGCTCGAGGACCGGCGCGCCCACCCGCGCGACGACCTCATCTCCGTGCTGTTGTCGTCGGCCGACGCGGGCGAGATCGGCCACGACGAACGGGCGATGCTCGAACGGATGCAGGGCGGTGAGCTCTCGGCCATTGGTCTCGCCGCCGACGAGCTGCTGACGTTCCTCGTGCTGTTGCTCGTCGCCGGGAACGAGACGACCCGGAACGCGCTCTCGGGCGGAATGCTCGCGCTGTCGCGCTTTCCCGAGGAGCGGGCCAAGCTCGCGGCCGACCTCTCGCTCGTCAACAGCGCGACGGAGGAGATCCTGCGCTACGTGTCACCGGTGATCAGCTTCTCGCGCACCGTGACGGCCGACACCGAGTTGCGCGGGCGCGCGCTGCGCGAGGGCGACGTCGTGCTGAACGTGTATCCGTCGGCGAACCGCGACGGCGACGTGTTCGACGACCCGGACGTTTTCCGGGCCGAGCGTTCGCCGAACCTGCACCTCGCGTTCGGTACGGGCCCGCACTTCTGCCTCGGTGCGAACCTCGCGCGCACCGAGATCCGCATCCTGCTCGAGGAGCTCTTCACGCGCCTGCCCGACATCCACGTTCCTGAGGGCGCGGAGGCGCAGCGCGGTCCGAACTCGCTCGTGACGACGATCCAGCACCTGCCGGTGGAGTTCACGCGCGCCTGAGCGCTCGTCACGCGCGGCTCGTCGTCACCGCGACGGCCGTCACGCGATCGGCGCCTTCGTCGCGGATCTCGACGCGCGCGACGTGGCCGTCGCA
>DATMUX010000620.1:0-3970 GCA_035563695.1 Acidimicrobiia bacterium | reverse complement strand
ACATACACAAGTGTCCGCACGTGCCCGACGAGTTCGCAAGGTCAACGGGCCGGACTACACATCACGCCGCGCGTGCACCCCATCCGCCAAGAGGGCATGATGCGTTCCGATACCTCCGAGCCTGCGTGAAGAAGGAGGTGGCGCATGGCAACCGGTGATGCGTCATTGCTCGACGACCCTGTGGCGAAGGAACTCCTCTCGTCACGTCTCCCGGCGCACCTCTCGTACGTGTGGTCCGACGGCACACCGCGAGTCGTGCCGATCTGGTTTCACTGGACCGGCACCGAGATCGTGATGGGCACGCCTCCCAACGCGCCCAAGACCGCGTGCCTTTCGGACGGCGATGCCGTGGCCGTAGCGATCGATGGCAACGAGTGGCCGTACCACGCGCTGATCGTGCGCGGCGTCGCTCGGGTGACGCAAGAACGGGGTGTGGTGACGGAGTACGCGCTCGCGGCGGATCGGTACTTCGGCGAGGAACAAGGGCACGCGTGGGTCGCGCAGTTCCCCGAGGATGCCGCAATGGTACGCATCGCGGTTCGACCGGAGCATGTCACCATTTTGGACTTCGAGACCCGATTCCCGAGCGCGATTTCCAGCTGACGGCGCCGCGGCACGTGGCACCATGATTCCGTGAGCGACTACGTCGCCGTCAACCGGGCGAACTGGGACAGCCGCGTGGCGCATCACGAGCGCGCGTACGGACTCGAGCGGTTCCGGGCCGATCCCGCTTATCTGTCGAACGTGGTGCGCTTCGATCTTCCGCGCCTCGACGGCGTCGACGGCCTCGACGTGATGCATCTGCAGTGCCACATCGGGACCGACACGCTCTCGCTCGCCCGGCTCGGTGCTCGCACCGTCACCGGACTCGACTTCTCCGCGCCGGCGCTCGCCGTCGCGGCACAGCTCGCCGCCGATTGCGGTGCGACGATCGACTACGTCGAAAGTGAACTGTACGGAGCGGTCGATGCTGTCGGCTCCGGTCGCTTCGACCTCGTCTACACCGGCATCGGCGCGCTGTGCTGGCTGCCGGATATCCACCGTTGGGCGCAGATCGTTGCCGCGCTGCTCCGGCCCGGTGGCCGGCTCTTCATGCGGGAAGGCCACCCGATGCTCTGGACACTGGCCGACCCGCGACCCGACGGTCTCCTGGTCGTGGAGTATCCGTACTTCGAGACCGAAGGCGTGCGCTTCTCGGAGCCGGCCAGCTACGTCGCGCACGACGAACCACTCGACTCACCCGACATCGTGCACTTCAACCACGGTCTGGCCGAGGTGATCACGGCACTCATGAACGCCGGCCTGTCCCTCACGGCAATCGACGAACACGACACGGTGCCGTGGAACCCGTTGGGCGACGCGATGGAGGACGTCGGTGGCGGGGAATACCGCCTACGCGACGCACCCGACCGTCTGCCGGCGACCTACACGCTGCGGGCCACGAAGACGACCCGGCCTCAGGCGGCGGTCGATGCGAGCCGCGCGGGGGTTTCGTCCGTGAACGCCGTGAGGAACGCTTCGAGCTCGTCGTAGATCTGCACCAGGGAACGGCCCGCGAAGAGCACCGGCTGGTACTTCGTAATGTCGTACTCGACGCGTGATATCTCGGCGAAATCGAGCGGACGGATCGAGGCCCGCCGGAACGCGTCGAGCTCGCCGAACGACGACAGGATTCCCGCACCGTACGTCTTGACTTCGCCGCTTTCTCGGACGACGCCGAACTCGAACGTGAACCAGAAGACGCGCGACAGCAACCGCAGCGCGGCGTCGGTCTCGACCCGTTCCACCGTCCTCCCGACGAGCCGGTAGAGCTCGGCTGTACGCGCGTCGGCGAGCTGATTCGCATGCCCGAGGGCTTCGTGGACGATGTCGGGCTCCGGCGTGTAGAGCGGCGTCGAGTGATGGCGGATGTACTGGGTCGAGAAGAACACGCTCTCGTCGAACGCGCCGTAGAACTCGCGTAGCGGCGCGAGTCCTGCGACCGGTTCGTACCGAAAACCCGTGATGGGCTCGAGGCGCGCCGTCACCTCGGCCAGCTGCGGAATGTGATCGGATGGGAGCCCGAGCGCTTCTGCGCCGTCGAGAAAGGAGCGAGTCGCGTAGCGCTGATGATCGGCCGCGAGCTCGCGACTCACCGTCCGCCACACGTCGTGCTCGATCTCGCTGTACTCGACACCCGGGATCGGCGAGCCCACGACGTGATCGACGGACAACGACGCGATTGCGTTGCGGCGCGCGCGATACACCGGATCGGCGAAGCCCGGATGCGTGTGGTCCAGCTCGACGGTGACCGACCCGTCGGCGGCAGTGCGTACCGGCGAATAGAGAGTCTGCGTCACCGGGCCCAGCTCTGCGTGTACGACGGATCACTCACCGCCAAGGCGTCGGCCGACAACGCGAGCGGGTTGAACGTGTCGACCATCACCGCGATCTCCTCCGTTCGCGTCGCATCGACACTGCGTTCCCGGCTGCCGGGTTGCGGCCCGTGCACGAAGCCCGGGGGATGCAGGCTGATCGAACCCGCACCGATCCCCGACCCCGCACGGCTCATGAAGTTGCCCGCCGAATAGAACAACACCTCGTCGGAATCAACGTTCGAGTGGTGGTACGGCACCTTCACCGCGTTCGGATCGAAATCGAACAACCGCGGCACGAAGCTGCAGACGACGAACCGGGGACCCACGAACGTCTGATGCACGGGCGGCGGCTGGTGGATGCGTCCGACGATCGGCTCGAAATCGTGGATGCTCATCGCCCACGGATAGAGATAACCGTCCCAACCGACGACGTCGAACGGATGGGTCGCGTGCACGTGCACACTCGTGCCGTGCGGGCCCCGCACGAGCACCGGCACTTCTTCACCGTCGACGAGCAGCGGCTCCGGATCCGGCGCGCGCTGGTCGCGTTCGCTGAACGGCGCTCCTTCGACGAGCTGCCCTACCGCGTTGAGGTAGCGATCCGGCAGCGTGACGTGACCGCGCGCCGAGATCTGCAGCATCTCGACACGATCGGCGACGACCCACCGGTGGGTCGTCGCGGCGGGTATGACGACGTAGTCACCCGGTCCCACGGGGAGCCGGCCGAACACGCTCTCGAGCACGGCCGCACCCGACTGCACGTAGAACAACTGGTCGCCGGTCGCGTCGCGTGCGAGCGGGCTCGTGGCGTCGGCGACGATCCACGAGATCTCGATGTCGTGGTGCCGAGCAGTGGCCGCCGACCGTGCACGGCGTCCGTGCCGGCATCGTCGATCTCGCCGGTCCGCAAGTGATGGGGCCGCAGCGGCTGGTTCGGGTGCCAGCATGTCGGCCGGGCTTCGATCTCCTCGACGCGCACGATCGCGCTCGGGGATCGGCGGTGATACAGCAGGGCCGACGGGCCCGAGAAGCCCTCGGTTCCCATGAGCTCCTCGAAGACAACTGCACCGTCGTAGTGAAACAACGTGTGCCGCTTGCGGGGTACGTCGCCGACGCGTCGATACGTGGGCACGTCATACCTCCTGACTCGCCGCCACGACGGTACCGCTCGCCTCGCCGAACCCGATGCGGGGCCGTCCGCCGCCGCCGCACCAGCCGCGCAAGGTCACGGTCTCGCCGTCCGCGAGATACGAGCCGGTCGTGCCGTCGGCGATCTGCTCGATGAGGCTGCCCCGCTCGCCGGTCGTCGGACCACTGACGGTCCCCGACGCGAACAGGTCGCCCGCCCGAGTCGTCGCCCCGTTGACGGTCATGTGCGCGAGCTGCTGCGCGAACGTCCAATACATGCCGGCGAAGTTGGTTTCGGTCACGACGGCCGCGTTGCGCGTGACTTCGAGGTGGATGTCGAGCGCCCAGGGCCGGTCGGCCCGGAGATACTCCGCCGGTTCGGGTTCCTGCCGCGGCGGGAGGGAGAGGTACGGCTCGAGCGCATCGAGTGTGACGACCCATGGCGAGATCGTGGTGGCGAAGCTCTTCGCCAGATTGGGACCGAG
>DATMUX010000619.1:0-5979 GCA_035563695.1 Acidimicrobiia bacterium | reverse complement strand
GGGAGCGCTCGGCTTCGCCCTGCGACGACATCCGAGCTGGCGGTGCGAAACCGGACGGCGTTCGCCGACGGTCTGGCACGGCTCGGGCTCGGCGCGGCCGATCGCAACGAGGCGTTACGCGTGCGCGACGAGGTTGCCGGCGAGGTCCGGCTGCTCGACGACCACTATGCGGCCATCGCGAGGGCGTCGTATCGCATCTCTTCTCCCCCGGAAGCGATCGCGATTGCCCAGCAGCGCCGGTCCGCGTTCCAACGCCTGAGCGATTGGTTCGCGGACCGGCAGTTCGAAGTACATGCGACGACGACGCTCGAAGTGCGCGTTCCGCTGTTCGTCGTCGCCGCGCCCGACGTCGACGGATGCGGCACGACGCTCGCACCGGCCGGACGGCGACCGTGTGCACTGTCGGCCGAGGTCGTCGTCTACGGTGCCGGCGGCGGGGCCGGCGCGATCGGCCACGTCACGACGACCAGTGGCGTCAGCGTGGCCCACGGCGAACGAACGGTCGTGTTCGTGCCCGTGACCGTCACCGTCGCCGACGTCACGGTGTACGACGCGGGACGGCAGATCGGCCGAGGGATCCAGGTCGGGGCCGGGGCCGGGGCCGCGCCGCGCGGGATCGCACCGGGCGCGCTGCGGTACCGGCCCGGTGCGCGCCCGGCTGCGACCGGAGCGTTGACCGACACGTATTTCCTCCGTGCCGAGGCGCCCGGAAGCGTGCAGACCTACGAGCGGGTCGAGCAGCACCCTCACGTCGAGACCAGGGACCTGCGCCTCGGACTCGCGGCGTTCGGCGTCGACGCGACGATTGGCGCCACGGTGTCGCTGACCGCCCCGGTCGTGCTCGATCTCGATTTGGCCGGCGGCCACGACTACGAGTTGCACGAGCCGGAGCAGGGCTACGGCCTGGCGTGGCGAACCCGGTGAACACCTGATCCGAGCGCCATCGAGCGCCGTCCCCCGTTCGCGCTGCGGCATCGACGACAAACTGACGAACACGTCATAGAGTCGGGGGATCCGCAACCGGGGGGTTCGAGATGCGTTTGCGTGGTCCGTCGAATGTCCGTTTCGCGCCCGGGGTCTTCGTCGTCCTGCTCGTCGCGGTCTCGCTCGTGGCGACGGCGTGCGGATCGGGCGGCGGGAGCAGCAGCGGGGGCAAGCGCGTCCTCCGATACGGCTACGACCTCTCGGCGCAATTCACGAACACCTTCGACGTGCAGCAGAGCAAAGGCGACTGTGACGCCATCGCCCTCGCGCCCATCTACGACACGCTCGTGCACAAGCAGCCGGGCAACAAGCTCGTTCCGGGCCTGCTGGAGAGCTGGAAGGTCCAGGACCCGTCGACGATCGATCTGACGCTGCGCGACGGCCTGACGTTCTCCGACGGCACCCCGCTCGACGCGGCCGCGCTCCAACAGGCGCTGCAACACAACTCGACGAACGATCAACTCTCCGACCTGCGCAAGATCGCCGGCTACCAGGTCGTCGACAAGCGCACGCTGCGCCTGAAGATGACCAAGCCCATCGCGCTCTCGATGCCGGCGACGCTGAGCGCCCGCGACGGCATGCCGATGAAGCCCGGTTCGACGAGCGCCGCGCCGATCGGCGCGGGCCCGTTCGTACTCGCCAACTATCAGCCTGGCTCGAAGATCGAGCTGCGCAAGAACGCCAAGTACTGGGACAAGGACCACGCGTACCAGGGCCTCGACGGCATCGACCTCACCCAGACCGGGACCGGCCCGCCCGCGGTCTCGGCCCTCCTGGCGGGCGACCTCGATCTCGTCCGCATGGAAGCCGACTCGTACAACGACGTGAAGAGCAAGTCGGGTATCGGCGTCGTCGTGCAGCCGACCGGCGCCTACCTGCAGTTCGAGTTCCGCCAGAAGTACCACGACACGCCCACGCCGTTCGTGAACAAGCTCGTGCGCCAGGCCGTCGCGTTCGCGATCGACCGCAAGAAGATCAACGACGTCGTGCAAGAGGGCCTCGGCACCGTCGCGTCACAGCCGTTCCCCCAGGATTCGCAGGCGTACGCGCCCGAGGTCGCGAACCTCTACCCGTACGACCCGCAGAAGGCGAAGGACCTCCTCGCCCAGGCCGGGTACCCGAACGGCTTCACCTTCACCATGGCGATCCCGGGCGGGAACATCTCGAACATGGAACGCCAGGCCACGCTCGTACAGCAGATGCTCGCCCAGGTGGGCATCAAGGCGAAGATCACGCGGATCCTCGGCAGCGACATCGCCACACAGTTCTACATCCTCGGTACCGGTGACGCGTTCGTGGCCGCCGAGCTCGACACGACGTTCCCGACCGGCAAGATCCAGAACAACTACGGCGTCGGCGAGTTCGTCGCGATCTGGGACGGCGTGGAGCGCCAGGATCTCACCGACCTGATGACCAAGGCCCAGGCTTCGACGAGCGCGGACGACTTGTACAAGTACGTGCGCCAGGGCGTCACAATCGCCATGAACGACGCGCTCGACGTGCCGATCGCGTTCATGCCGCAGCTGATGGCGTACGACAAGAGCCGGGTGAGCGGCACCATCGTCGGCCAGACCAACATCTGCGATCCGCCCGACCTCTCGCAGGCCGTCGTCAAGGGTTCGTAATGGCTTCGGCCGTGCAGTGCCGTTGCGGGTGACACGATGATCGGCTACATCGCGCGCCGGCTCCTGGCGCTGATCCCGCTGTTGTTCATCATCTCGTTCGTCGTGTTCGGCATGACCCTGCTGATCCCCGGCGATCCCGCGGTCACGATCGCGGGCGGCACCCACGCCCAGCCCGCCGACGTCGCGCGCGTGCGCCACGAGCTGCACTTCGACCGGCCGCTGCTGGTGCGCTACGGCTACTGGCTGAGGGACACGCTGCACGGCGACCTGGGCGTGTCGTACCTGCACAACACGCGGGTCGCGGACGAGATCGCGCGGCGGTTCCCGGTAACGCTCAGCATGGCGCTCGGCGCGCTGGCGCTGACGATCCTCATCGGCGTGCCGGCCGGGATCATCGCGGGCACCAAGCCGGGCAGCCTTCGCGACCGGACGACGACGCTGGGCAGCAGCGTCGGCATCGCGATGCCCGACTTCTGGGTCGCAATGCTCCTCGTCGTGATCTTCGCCGTGCGGTTGGGCGTACTCCCGGCGCAGGGTTACGTCGCCCCCGAGCAGTCGCTCACGGGCTGGGCGCGGCACCTCGCGCTCCCCTGGCTCGCGATGGGTCTCGCCGGCGCGGCTGCGTTCTCGCGCCAGTTGCGCGGCTCCATGATCGACGCGCTCGAACAGGACTACATCCGCACCGCGAAGGCAAAAGGCGCGACGCGCCGGCGCATCGTGCTGAAGCACGCGCTGAAGAACGCCTCGTTCATCCCGATCACGGTGCTCGGCCTGCAGTTCGCGTACATGCTCGGCGGCACGGTGGTCCTCGAGAACATCTTCTCGCTGAACGGCATCGGTCGCTACTACTTCACCGCGCTGGTCGAGAAGGACATCCCGGTGATCCAGGGCGTCACCCTGTTCGTCGCGATCACCTTCGTCGTCATCAACCTCGCGATCGACATCGCCTACGGCTTTCTCAACCCCAAGGTGCGTCTCTCGTGACCGCCCGCCCGCGCGATTCGGAGTCGCCCCGGCAAAGGATCTGGCGAAGGTTCCGCACGAATCGCATCGCGCTCGTGGCCTTGCTGTACCTGGGCGGCCTGGTGCTGGTCGCGATCTTCGCGAACGTCATCGCGCCGCACGACCCCAACGCGACCAACGGACCCATCAACTCCGGGCCGACCGCGCAGTACTGGCTGGGCACCGACTCCACAGGCCGCGACATCCTCAGCCGGCTCATCGTCGGCGCGCGCGCCTCGCTGGAGGTGGCGTTGCTTGTCGTGGTGTTCGCGCTGCTCGTCGCATTGCCGCTCGGATTGGTCGCGGGCTACTCGCGCGGGTGGCCCGATGCCGGGATCATGAGGGTGATGGACGGCCTCTTCGCCTTCCCCGCGCTCACGCTCGCCCTGGCGATCGCGGCCATCCTCGGCCCGAGCATCCGGAACGCGGCGATCGCGATCGCGATCCCGTTCATCCCGGGCATGGTGCGGCTCTTGCGCGCGCAAACCCTCGCCGTGCGCGAGGAGACGTATGTCGAGGCGTCGAAATCGGTCGGCGTCACCTCGACGCGCATGGTCCGCAAGCACGTCTTCCCGAACGTGGCGTCACCGATGATGGTGCAGCTCGCGCTCACGTTCGGGTTCGCGCTGCTCGCCGAGGCCGGGCTCAGCTTCTTGAACATGGGGGTGCAACCACCGACGGCGAGTTGGGGCACGATGCTCGGCGACGCCTACTCGTTCATCCTGTCGAAGCCCTGGCCTCTGTTCCCGCCCGGCGTCGCGATCGCGCTGACCGTGCTCGCGTTCAACCTCATCGCCGACGGGTTGCGCGACGCGCTCGGCCGCGAGAAGTTCACGGCGGAGGCGTAGCCGTGGCGCTGCTCGACGATCGGCCCGCGGCCGCGGCCGGCACGACCGACCTCCTCGCCGTCGAGCATCTCGACGTCGCGTTCGCGACCGCCGGCGGGTGGCTCCAGGTCGTCGACGACGTGAGCTTCGCCGTCGCGCCCGGCGAGGTCGTGGGGCTCGTCGGCGAGAGCGGATCGGGAAAGACCGTCACCTCGCTGTCGATCATGGACCTGCACGGGCCGGGTTCGCGCGTCACGGGAACCATCCGCTTCGGCGGACGCGATCTCTTGTCGTTGCCGCGCAACGAGCTGCGCTCGATCCGCGGCAACGAGATCGCGATGATCTTCCAGGAGCCGATGACGAGCTTGAACCCGTCGTTCACGATCGGCAATCAGATCGTCGAAGCGATCCGCCTCCACGACGACGTCTCGCGCCGCGAAGCCTGGTCGCGCGCCGTCGAGCTGCTCGACCACGTCGGGATCCCCGCCGCGGCGCGCCGGGTGAAGCACTACCCGCACGAATTCTCGGGGGGCATGCGCCAGCGCGCCATGATCGCGATGGCCCTCGCGAACTCGCCGAAGCTGCTGATCGCCGACGAGCCGACGACCGCGCTCGACGTGACGATCCAGGCACAGATCCTCGAGCTGCTGCGCGCGTTGCAGCACGAGACGGGCCTGTCGATCATCTTCGTGACCCACGACCTCGGCGTGATCGCCGACATCTGCGATCGCGTCGTCGTGATGTACGCGGGACAGATCGTCGAGGAATCCGATCTCCGCGGCGTCTTCGGCCGCCCGCAGCACCCTTACACCGAAGGTCTGCTCGACTCGATGCCCCAGGTCGCGCTCCCGGGGGCGCCCCTCCGGGTCATTCCCGGCCGCGTCCCCAATCCCGACGAGTTCCCCGCGGGCTGCCGCTTCGCGCCGCGGTGCGAGCATGCGGTCGCCGAGTGCAGCGCCGCTCCCGTGGAGCTGCGCATCGTCGCCCCGCCCGACGTCCGGGCGCGGTGTGTCCGCCAGCCCGGCCTGTCGCTCGCGGGATCACGATGGAGCGAAACGATCGCGCGGCCCGTGCCCGAACCGGTCGCGGCGGTCGAGCGCGCCCCCCTCCTCGAGGTCCGGGGGCTGACGAAGTACTTCCCCGTGCAGAGCTCGGTGCTGCGGCGCACCGTCGGCGAGGTGCGCGCAGTCGACGGCGTCGACTTCGATCTCGCACAGGGCGAGACGCTCGGCCTCGTGGGCGAGAGCGGATCGGGCAAGTCGACGGTCGCCCGGCTCGTGCTGCGCCTCATCGAGCCCACCGCGGGTGTGGTGCACGTCAACGGCCGGACGATTACGGCAATCCAGTCGAAGGAGCTGCGCGGGGCCCGGCGCGACATGCAGATCGTGTTCCAGGACCCGTACTCGTCGCTCGATCCGCGGGCAACGATCGCGGAGTCCGTCGGGGAGCCGCTCGAGGTCCACGAGGGGCTGAGCCGAGCCGACCGTGACCAACGCGTGATCGAGCTGCTCGATCGCGTCGGTCTCGACAAGTCGATGATT
>DATMUX010000618.1:0-2209 GCA_035563695.1 Acidimicrobiia bacterium | reverse complement strand
TTCGCGTTCGCCATGATCTCCCGCATGCTGTTCTACGAGAAGCTGCGCAAGGTGAAGGATCCCCTCAGCGGCTTCCTGCTCGTACGCCGCAGTGACATCGACGGGATCACGCTCACGCCGATGGGTTACAAGATCTCTCTCGAGATCCTCATCCGCGCCGCTGGCTCGCACGTCGAAGAGGTGCCGTACAGCTTCAGCGCGCGTGTAGCGGGTGAGAGCAAGGCGACGCTCTCGACGGGACTCACGTTCTTCCGCCATGTCGGACTGCTGCTGCTCGAGGTACCGGAGGTCGGCCGGTTCTGGAAATTCGCGCTCGTCGGAGCGACGGGCGTCGGCGTCTACATCGGGCTGCTGTGGCTGCTCACGATCCACGTCGGACTGCACTACAGCATCGCCTGGGCGCTGGCGGCCGAGGCCGCGGTCGTCTCGAACTTCATCCTCAACCGGAACGTTACGTGGTTCGAACGGCGGGCCGTCGGCCTCCGCGGACTCCTGAGTGAAGCGCTTCGGTACCACGGCGCGTCTGCGATCTCCGTAGCCGCAAACGGCATCGCGTTCTTCCTGCTCACCCAGGCTGGCACGGGCGTCCTGGCCGCGGGCGCCATCTCCGTCTGGATCGGTGTCGCCACGAGTTTCCTGGGCGCGGAGCGGTTCGTGTTCACGACGCACCGCCCGCGGCCGCTTCGCAGGAGGATCGTGCCTGTTCGAGACAGCGCCGGCGTCGACGAATTGAAGGACGAGGCCATCGCGCCGCCTGCGGGGCCCATGACGCCGACTAGGAGGATCGATGACTGAGGCCCCGCCCAAGTACGACGACGAGTTCCTGCTCCTCAACAAGAAGTTCTATCTGGCGGAGGAGGAGTACGACTGGGTCGCCGTGACGGACCACGTGCGCGGCCTCGAGAGCTTCTTCCACCGGGGTCGCCAGCGCATCATAAGGCACTTGATCGCTCGCTACGGCACGCCCCCGTTCCTCGACGCTGGGTGCGGCACGGGGCTGATGCTACGCCACCTGCCGCCCGGGTCGACCGGCGTCGACATCAACCCGCGCAACCTGCCGCGGGCGAAGCACAATGCGCCGCGTGCCAACGTGTTGCAGGCTGACATCGAGCATTTGCCCATCCGGCCGGGCTCCATCTCGACCATCGTCATGAGCGAGGTGCTGGAGCATTTTCCGAATCCAGCCGATGTCCTGGCGCACCTCGCCACGCTGCTGCGCCCGGGCGGGCGCTACATCGGTACCGTGCCCAGCAGGTCGCCGATCTGGAAGCTGCGATTCCTCTCGAGCTCGTGCCCAGCCGAGGAGCCTTTCCACAAGAACTACAGCAAGGAGGAACTGAGGGAACTCCTCTCGAAGCAGTTCTCGTCGGTCAAGCTCGGCAGCGGTAATGCGAGCATGAGCATCTACTTCATCGCCACGAAGTAGCCTCGAGCGTTGCCCGTGCCGGATGTTGCGATCTCGTTGTGGCGAGCGACAAGGAAAGAGCCCCGTTTCCGGGGCTCATTGCGCAATTGATGACACGGAAGTCTAGCAGCAGCTCTTCGCCTGGCCGCCGCCATCTGCCGTCTGGAAGCTCGAGCCGCAGGCGCAGCCCTTCACCGCGTTCGGGTTGAAGATCGTGAACCCCGACTTCATGATGTCGTCGACGTAGTCGATCTCCGCTCCGCGCATCAGCGGCGCGCTCTCCGGGTCGACGAGCACCGTCACGCCGCCGTGCGTATGGACGAAATCGCCCTCCTCGCTGCCCTGCGCGATCGCCATGCCGTACTGGTACCCGGAGCAGCCGCCGCCGACGACGAAGACGCGCAGCGCGCCGTTTTCAACGCCCTTCTCGCGCAGCAGCGCGGCAGCCTTCTCGGCAGCCTTGTCGGTGATTGTTACAACGGTCTCGGTTTCCTGCACCATGGCAGTCTCCTGTCCATCCGCCGGAAGGCGGAGCGATTTCTTCGACGTGTGTTAAGTATATCGTCGATTTGGACGGGGATTCAACGAGAGGGGATGGGGAACCACAGATTGCGCAGATTTCCGCCCCGCCCGACGTCCCCCGCACAGTCGGCCGACGGGTCAGCCGTGAACTGTAGACCTACCCTCTACCCACTACCAACTCCACATCGAGCGTTGCCGGAGTGCCGCCCGCGACCACCATTAGCGGCAGTAGGTAGCGGCCCGCGGGCATCGGCCCGGCGTCGAACAGCGTCGAGCCGGTGC
>DATMUX010000617.1:0-3368 GCA_035563695.1 Acidimicrobiia bacterium | reverse complement strand
CTCCTGCAGGAGCTTCAGCTCCTAGGCGTCCTCGATGGTGACGATGCGCTCGTCGTGCGGGATGAACGACGAAAAGACGTTGAGCAAGGTCGTCTTCCCGGTGCCGGTTCCACCGGAGACGACGACGTTGAGCCGGCCGCGCACGCAGGCGTCGATGAAGTGAGCCACCTGCGGCGTGATCGATCCGAACGAGATCAGGTCGCCGATCGTGTACGGGTCCTTGGCGAACTTCCGGATGGTGAGGAACGGGCCGCCGATCGCGACGGGGTGGATCACCGCGTTCACACGGGAGCCGTCGGGCAGCCGGGCATCGACCATGGGCGCGCTCTCGTCGATGCGGCGGCCGACCTGCGCCACGATCTTGTCGATCGTACGGCGCAGGTGACCTTCGTCGACGAACTCGACGTCGGTGCGTTCGATCTTGCCGCGCCGCTCGATGTAGACGTCCTTCGGTCCGTTGCACATCACCTCGGTGATGCCCGGGTCGTGCAGGAACCGGTCGACCGGGCCGTACCCGATCGTGTCGTCCGTGACGTCTTGCATGAGCTGCGCCCGCTCGGCGGCCGAGAGCGCGATCTTCTCGTCGACGAGCGCCTTGTTGACGTGCTCGTGTACCAGCCCGCGCAGCTCGTGCTCGCGCACCCGCTCGTCGGTGAGCATCGGACCCACCTGCTCGATGACGTACTGGTGGACGCGCTGGCGCAGCTCCTCGAGCTGTGCGGCGCGCGTGACCGACGGAGCCTTCTGCAGGTCCTGCCACCGTGAGTACTGCTGCGACATGCTCGCGACCTCCTGCCGTCGACGACCGGTGCGCTCAGCGCCGGCGCCGGCGGCGGTTCTCGGACTCCGACTCGGACACGGGTTCGGCCACGGCCGCGGGCGCCCCGCCCGGCAAGAACGTCTCGGCGACCGCGCGCAGCGCGATCGCGGCGGGCGCGCGCGGCTTGTCGAGCACGACCGGCACGCCCCGGTTGACGGCCTGCGGGATCGAGATATCGGACGGAATCCGGTACTCGGCCGTGACGCCGAGCGCGCGTTCCACGTCGCTCACGTCGAGATGGACGCGCGCGTTCGCGCGGTTGAGGACCAGGCGCAACTTGCTTCCGGCCAACGAGAGCAGGTCGAGCGTCTGGATGCCGACCTTCAGGTTCTTGATGCTGGGGATGTCCATGCTCGCGACGAGGAGCACCGTGTCGGCCTCTTCGATGAGTGCGAGCACGACGTCGTCGAAGTGCGGCGGCATGTCGACGACGATGAAGTCGAACATGCGGCGCAGCGTCCGGACGATGCCGACCATCGCCTCGGGCGTGATCTTGTCGGCCGCCGACGGCTCGACGGGCGCGCACAACACCCGTAGCGACGACGCCTCGTGCGTAACGAGCAGGCCGTCCAACAGCTGTTCGTCGGCGCTGTCGATCGCATCGGCCGCGTCGGTCGTAGGGTGCAGCGGCGGGATCCCGAGCAACACGGCGACGTCGCCGAACTGCAGATCGGCGTCGACCAGGGCGACGCGCCCGCGCGCCTCGGTCGCGAGGACCGTCGACAGGTTGGTCGCGACCACACTCTTGCCGACGCCGCCCTTCGTCGAGAAGGCGACGACCACCGTGCCCGGCGGCGGGCTCGACGCCGCAATCGCCGCTCGATTCGCGATCACGGTCATCGCCTCGCCGACGCGGTCGATGGCCTGGCGAATCTGTGCTTCACCCGCGTCGATGGCCACCGCGTCGCGGACGCCGGCGCGGAGCGCGTCCTGCAGGAGGGGCAACGTCAACTCCTCGACGAGCAGCACGACGCCGGTCTCGGGGAACGCTCGCCCGATCCGCTGAACGGCCTGGAAGCCGTGGTGGTTCGCGAGGCTCGCGCCGAACAGCACGACTGCGGGTTCGCCCTCGATCAGATCGCGCACGATGTCGTCGAGCGCGCCGACCGGCGCTGCGGCGATACCGGCGAGCTCCAGGGTCATGCGCGTGCGCAGCCGTTCGTCTGGTTCGAGCGCGAGGACGCGGCAGCGCGCTTGCGCCGGCCGGCCGCTCGGATTCGTCTCGCTCATCACCGCGTTCGTCACCGATCCGTTCGGGGCCAGCTATTTGCCCTGCGCCGCCTTGACCTGGTCGAGCGCGCTCTGCACGAGCGGCAACGGCCGGTCGAACAGGTTCAGGGCCTCGACGACCTCACCCGGGTCCTTGAAGTCGCCCGGCTTGAACGACGGCGGGTTGAGCGTCAAGTAGATCGCCATCGTCGCCTCTGCCTGCACGAGCTGCAGCGCCTGGCGCGGCGTGACCTCGAACGTGACGAGCGAGCGCGACGCGCTCGTCGCGTTCGACGCCGACGTGGCGTTCGCGGTCGAGGTGGCCTGGGTCGTCTGGTTGCCGACCGCGATCACCTTCAGGCCCGGGAGCAAGAAGGCGGCCGTCTTCGCGCCCGGACCACTCGTCGAGGACGGGTCCTTGATCGTGCCGTAGGCGACGACGTTCACGGAATCGCCCGGCGACAGGAATCCCGCGACGGCGTGCTGATCGTCGACGGTCACGGTGATCGCCTCGAGCTGCTGTTGCGTGTTCTTGCCCTCGTCGGTCTGGAGCTGGCCGGCCAGGCCGTTGGCGCTCGCCACCTGACCCTGGCCGACGAAGTCCTGCTTCACCAGTGTCTGGCCCGCGACGATCGCATGTCCGGTGACCTGACCTCTGTACGCGGCCGCGAGCTGCGCGTTCGTCGGCGTACCGTTGATCGCACTTTCGGGAAGGTCGCCGTTCATCACCTGCTTGCGCGTGATCTGGCCGTTGTCGAGTGCGCCGGCGAAGCTCGTGTTCTCGGGGATGCGTTTCGCCGCGACGAGCACCGTCGCGAACTCGTAGCCCTTCCTCGCGTCGTTCTTGGCGTTGTCGGCGTACTTCCACACCAACACGCCCGCCAGTAGCGCCAGTACCGCAGCCGCGATCGCGGTCAGGACCCGCCAGTTGCGCACCCCACTGCCCCCTTGCCCACATCCGTGTCTGCCAAGAGCCCCCAGTCTGCCCTATATGGCCTATTCCGGACAAGACGGAGAATACGCTCGGTACACGTAAGTCGGAACAACTGCGGCGGAGCGCGCGATCTGTGGTTGACACGTCACGACAGGAGACGTCGGCAACCACACGGGTAACGGCGCGACGGCGCGATTTGATTCGGACGGCCCAGGGCCGCATCAGGGGGGTTGCCGGAGCGGCTACTGGATATCGGCGGCCGGCGCCTCGCCGGCATCACCCGACGCGTCGGCGGCGGGCGCGGGCGGCGTCGCCGCGGCATCCTCTCCCGACTCGGCCGCGTCCTCGGTCGAACCGGCTGATTCCTCGGCGTAGTCGGGCCCGATGTAGTTGCCCTGCTCGTCG
>DATMUX010000616.1:0-3934 GCA_035563695.1 Acidimicrobiia bacterium | reverse complement strand
CGCGCTTGCCGGTGACGACGAACAGCGGGTAGTACCCGCCGCCGTCACGCTGCTGCGCGATCACCCATTCGCTGTCCGTCAGATCCAGCACTCCCACCATCCCGCCACATCTCGCGCAGTCAGCGTTACTTCCATCCCGTTGGCCCCATAACACATTGGTGAATGAGCCAGCCGTGGTCGAGCATCACGATCCGCCGAAACCGATCGACAGCGTTCGGCTCGCGCATCACGGTCTGCACCGTCGCCGGGTCGGCGACGGGTATGAACGCACCGCAGTTCCGGCACCGGATCTGATGCACGGCGACGCACGCTACGCACCCTGGTCCGAGGTGCCCAGCGCAGGTCGAGAAGTTCACCGGGGTTTGACACTCCTGCGCGTGGCCCTCGCGTCACGGCGCGCGTCAACGGGCCGCGCTAGCGACAGGCTGCGTGAAGGGGTCACCGACGTCGGGCGAGTACCGACAGACGTAGGGTCCGTGCTGCATCCTCTGCCGTGCATCGTGGCCCGTCGCCGGTCACTTTTGACGACGTACTGGCGACGCTCCGGCCTCGACGTACGCGCACTGGTCGGCGACGTCGGGTGCGTCGTAGGCTCCCACGTGCGAACCGGCGGGCAAGTGAGGTGCCGATGCCAGCCCTACTCCTCGTCGCCGCTGTTGTTGTGGTCATTGCCGTGTGGGTCGGGCTGCACGCCTTCTGGCGCCATCGCCCTCCGGCGCGACAGATCGAACGCGCCCGGAGGTGGCGCCATGACGCCGGACCCGGATAGCTCGACGCTCGACGTTGGTCCGGTCCATCGGGAGGTGCAGTCATGATCCAAGTCGGTGATCGTGTCGAGGTCGACGCCCGCAAGGTCGGCCAGCACGCTCGTCACGGAACCGTGGTGAAGGTCCGGGGCGCTCTGGTCGAGGTGCATTGGGACACGGGCGAACAGACCTCGTTCGTGCCAGCCGCCGGGACGTTGACCGTCGTCGGGCCCTCGGCGGCGAGTCCGTGAAGTGGATTACCCAATGGGCGGCGGCGAACGCGACCTCACAGCGATCGTCGAACACTTGACCATCGCACGACGCGACAAGCTCTACGTCTATGTCTGTCTCTCATCCGACTTGATCCTTGATGCCGCAGCAACGATCGAAGAAGACGAAGGCACCACGTACGTCGTCGAGCGTGCGACAGCCGAAAGTCTTGGTCGTCGATGTCACCAGACGACGCCGCACCCTACGCTCGCGTTGTCGGCAGCCCGGCAAGGCTGCGCCCGACATCGTCCTGCGTTCCGTTCTGCTGGTCAGCCGCTTGCTTGCTGATCAAGCGATCTTTGGCGACCTCCGGCCGACGGGATGACCTCGTCGACAATATCGAAGTTGCGGAACGTTGATCGTCGCACAGTGCGGCGATCTGCTGGGCCATCTCGGTCGTGTCGTCTCGCCGTGAGTTCTCCCTCGCCTCCTCGTACGACGCGAAACGCGCGACTGTCCGGTACGTGTTCGGACGCTCACGGTCCTTCAGGAACAGGATGCTCTGGGGCTTCGGTCCTCCACCCGCCTGTCGGGTCTGCACGAACTTGTAGGCGAGCGCGCGCACGTCTTCGTACTTGCCTGCTGGTCACTCGTCGCGTTGCATTTCGATCTCGACGCCGAACGCGGTCGCCATGAGCCGTATTGCCGGGTTTGGATTGACGAGCGTCACGTGCGCGTCGCGCGACGCGAGCTCCAACACCCGCATCGCCGACACGCCCATCATCAAGACGCATGAGCAATCGATGACCACGCGTCCATACCGCGCCGCGGAGTCGGCGACGGCTTCTCGGAACGACGCGATGTTCCGACTGTCCACTTGCGACTGCGGTCGATAGACGGGAGCGATCATCGCATCGCGCCTCCGAGGAACGAAACGATCGAATGAATCGGGGTGCCTTTCCTTCGCGTGGCCGAGGGCCGCGGCAATGTTCGGCGATTCATGGCCTTTGCACGATCGGCGGATGGCTGCGGACACCGGTCGGAACACGCGCGAACGTCAGTTGTTCGGCGCGCGCCGTGCGTATCGACCACGTGACCGTCGCGCCGATGGCGGCCGTTGTGATTACGAGGCTCACCACACTCTTCAGCGCGACGAAGGTCGCGGTCGACACGGTGATGAGCAACGCAAACATGATCGCGGCCGACACGAGATGGACTCCAGCCCACAACTTCGTCAAACCTCGAAACAGACCTGCGACCGCCGGACGAGCGGCAACATCGCTCTGGAGCGGACAGAAATCCGATGCAAGGCGAGCGACGACCGGGCGGCCGACGAGCAACGATCCGGAGAAGACAAGCGCCAGCGCGACGGTCGTCGCGATCGGCTGCATGAAATACACGAAGGTCCCCGCAGCGAGTCCGATAATCGTTCGAACCGTGAGCCCAACGACCGCAAGTACCAAGACGCCAGAAATGCGCCGACGCGTGACCAACCGTCGAAAGACCGCGCCGTACGACCATGCCAACGCGGCGAGCATCGCAGAGGTCGGTCCGACTGTCACGAAGAAGACGTAGAACAGGACCGCCGGCACGACGGTCGCCTCGATCACGGAACCGAGCGAGCGACGCCCGACGACGCTCAACACCCGCAGTCTCGAGATGGCCAGGCGCCGTTCCGCAAGGCCGTCCGCGTCATCGGCGACCAGCATTACACCGCCGAAGGTTCCGACCTTATGGCTCGCCGACCTATCCATAATGTTCGCGACTACCGATCTCGCGTCCGGTCGGCGACCTATATGTCCGGCGAAGAAGAAGCGTTGTCGCGACCCTACTCCGCAAACCGACGTCCCGTGTCACCCACGCGGGCTTTGCGACAAGACTTTTCGTGATCCGCGGCCGCAAACCGCTGGTCGAGTCGCTCCACCGTCGTGGTATGTTGCAAGGTCCACGACGCGGACAGCGAGCCGAAACTCGCATCGGGCAGAACTGCTGCCGCTATAGCTTCGTCGCACCACTCGCCGCCTCCGTAAGACGCCCGGCCGGGTGAGCGACGTCATCACCCGAACCTCCTTGTCGCGCCGTTCGCGCGATCGAAGATCACGCAGTTCTCCATGGACAACACAAACCACCGTCATCACGACGCCGCGCTGCTACCGAACGGAACTGACGTCGAAGTTCGCGCACACTTCGACGGGCGTTGGGTCGGCGGATTCGATATCGCATCAGCCCATCGCGACCACTACCAGGTACGGCGGCAGATTGACGACGTTGTCATTCCGGCCGACTTTGCCGCCGCGGACATCAGGCGCCGCACCTAAGCTAAGCGGGCAACTACCCGTTCCCGTCGCGAACTGCGACGCCCACTCGGATCACGCGCCCTTGACGGGAAAACACCCGAGGTTCATACTGACCCTCGGGCGGTACATCGAACACGTGTTCGATGTCGGAGGGGGACTCCCGGCCGCTTATTTCACGTTTCCGGCCAGCCGACGAGTTCGGCCAGGCTGCGGCGCGCGAGTGTACCGAACGAGACGCCCGAATCGACCGCGGCTCCAGGCGCGCGCGAGAGTGTCTACGCCGTGTCGGAACAGTCCAACCGAGAAGTCGAGGCGATGAACAGCCGCAAGCCCGAACGGCACTTCGCGCACAACCCAAGCAACAAGCGCGACGAAGCCGCCGAAGCTCGACAGCGCGCTCGCGAACGGGCCGCCGACGAAACCTTGCCGCGCAAAAGCGGACCCGCCCGAGGTGCTCCGCGCGCCGACTAAGCGAGCATCACCACGACGACACTGCCCATCGCTCCCTCGTCATGACGGTCCTGTAGGTGGTCGCTTCGTCGACTCGTAATCGAACATCGCGGCCACACCAAGCTCTTCGAGGTCGCGTCGCACGGTCGGCGACGCCGCGTCCAACTGCACCCGCAGACCATGTCGCTGCGCGCTCCTCGCCGCGACCACGAGCATCGCCATCGTCACGTC
>DATMUX010000615.1:0-5754 GCA_035563695.1 Acidimicrobiia bacterium | reverse complement strand
GTTCGTCCGGGTCGTCGGGGTCGACTTCGACGAACCCGAGCTGCTGCACGCCGCCAGGACGACCACCGAGAGTGCACCCGCGATCCACCTCATCGGGGCGACGGTAGCGCGTCACCCCGACTCCCAGGCATTGGCGCTTTTTTTACACGTCCGGTTGTACGCAGACTGGGCGCCTCCGGGCAAAGCAACTACTCTCCGCGCGGGAGGGGGCGATCGGCGCCCACGCCGAGCCTGGGAGAGATACGTGAGCGTGAAATCGCGGGGCACGCGCGCGCGAGTGACGGCGATCGTCGCCGCGATCGCAATCGTCGTTCCGGCGGTTGCAGCGAACGCGACGGGCGCCGGTGCGGCGACGTTCTCGATCTACACCGTGAACTCGACGACCGACGCCACCGAC
The DNA here is from genome assembly GCA_035563695.1 of Acidimicrobiia bacterium. GTDB lineage: Bacteria > Actinomycetota > Acidimicrobiia > IMCC26256 > PALSA-610 > DATMUX01. The sequence goes on along the minus strand of DATMUX010000615.1, from coordinate 5,357 downwards.
GCCGCGGGAAGCGGATTGTGCGCGACGCAGCCGCCGACGACCGCGCAGCCGTGCACGTTGCGCGCCGCGATCGCGGAGGCGAACGCGCTGTCGGGCGTCACGATCAACGTTCCCGCCGGAACGTACAACCTCACCTTGGGCGCGCTCACCATCTCGAAGCCGATGACGATCCAGGGCGTCGACGCGCAGCCCGGAGCCAACGCGACGACGATCGACGGCGGCGCGAAGGACAGGGTGCTCCGGATCGCGGCGACGGGCGTCAACATCGACGGCGTCGTCATCCAGAACGGCAAGTCGAAGAGCACCGACGGGTTCCAGGGCGACAGCGGACTGTCGGGTGACGGCGGCGGCATCCTCGTGTCGAGTGGCGCGGGTCTGACGCTGACCAAGAGCACGGTGCGCGCCAACACCGCCGCGGCCGAGGGCGGCGCTCTCGACATCGACGGCCCGACGACGATCAGGCAGAGCACGATCACGGGTAACACGGCGACGAGCACCGGCGGTGGCATCACGTCGGACGCGACGCTCGTCATCGACAACAGCACGATCACCGGGAACACCGGCGTCAACGGCGGCGGTATCTGGGCCAACGGGACGACGACCATTCGCGCGTCGACCATCACCTCGAACAAGGCGACGAGCTCGAGCGGCGGCGGTCTCTATCGAAAGTCGGGCACGTTCACGATCACCGGCAACATCATCGCGGGCAACAGCGCGACGACCGGCCCCGATTGCTACGGGAGCCCCACGCTTTCCGGGACGAACCTCGTGCAGGTCACGACCGGCTGTGGCGCGACCGGCGGCACCATCCTGACGGGCGACCCGAAGCTCGGCGCGCTCGCCGACAACGGCGGGCCGACGCAGACGCAGCGCCCGCAATCGGGGAGCCCCGCGATCGACGCGTACCTGCCGACGGGCTCGCCCGCGACGTGCGCGACCGAGACCGTCGACCAGCGGGGGATCGCACGGCCCCAGCCCGCGGGCGGCAAGTGCGATCTCGGCGCCGAAGAGATCCTCCCGCTCGGTCTCGACCTGTCGCTGACGTCGAGCGCCGCGTCGATCCCCGTCGGAACCGGCACCGTGCCCCTGGCGAACGTCCCCGAGACCGCGCTCGTCCCGGCGCCGCCCGGCACGCCGCCGACGCAGAGCTCGGGCTACCGCAACGCCGCGTTCAACTTCGCCGGCTACCGCAACGCGGCCTTCGATTGGGCGGGCTACCGGAACGCCGGCTACCGCAATGCCGGCTACCGGAACGCGGGCTACCGCAACGCCGGGTACCGCAACGCCGGGTACCGCAATGCGCCGTTCAACTTCGCCGGTTACCGCAACGCGACCCTGGGGTTCGAAGCGGCCGAGACGATCGTGAAGAACGCCGGCCTCACTGATCCGCTCTCGACGATCCCGCTCACCGACATCGGGTTCAACTATCCGGGCGGCTGGACCGCGTTCCTCAGCGGCACGCAGTTCGCGGGCGCGCCGCTGAACACCCTCACGTTCGCGCAAGTGCTGCCACTGCTCGACGCGCAGCAATCAGACGGCAGCTACATCACCGTCGACAACCTGGAGTTGTCGTCGACGCCGCTCGGCAGCTTGCCGTACGTCGTGTTCTTCCTCGGCGGCACACCGTTCCGGTCGATCCCGCGGACCACCGCGCTCGAGACCGCGACCGACGCGGCGCGGCTCGCCGACTGGTGCGCGCAACTCAAGAACGGCACCCAGGATCCGTGTACCGCGCTGCACAACGACCCGAACCTGACGCCGCTCGCCGTCAGCCTCGCGGGCTTCTCAGTCGACGGCGCCGGACTCGACCAGGTGCTCGCGAAGGACATCGCGGCGCCCGACTCGGCGACGTTCGGCGCGCTGTCGCTCGCCAACTACGTCGCCCTTGGCTCGCGCCTCGCGACGATCCCGGTCGGCTCGTTGCCGGCCGGCTACGTGACCTGCGCGGCGAGCACGTGTCCGACGCTCGCCGACGCGGCCAACCAGAACGCGATCGTCTCGACCAAGACCTTGCTCGACCTGTTCACCGACCCGACCGCGCTCACCCTGACGCAGGTCAACACGTTCACGCTGCCCGAGCTCATCACCGGCCTCTTGCCGCCCGAGCTGCAGCAGTGGCAGACGATCAACGTCGCCAACGTCCCGTTGCAGAACGCGGCCTCGCCGTCGGAGCCGGTCGAGACGTACACGATGACGTTGAACGTGAAGGGCGACCGGTCGGCCGCGACCACGGCGAAGCTGACCTTGCCGGCCGGCTGGGTCGTCGCGCCCGGCACCCTGAGATTCGACAACGTGGCCCAACCCGACCCGACACCCGACGCCAACAACGTGATCACGCTGTCGCTCGGCACGCTCGCGGTGGGCACGCACACCGTCGTGCTCGGCACGCGCGCCGGTCTCACGATTGGTCCCGCGAGCGCGAGCGCGACCGCGACCGCGACGGCCGGCACCGACAACGCGAACGCCTCGGCGTCGAACCAGGTGACGGTCACCGAGGCGTTCGAGAACAGCGGCGTCGGCGTGTGCAAGGACACCGACCCGTGTGACACGCAGACGTTGCAGCCCAACACGCTGTACATCGCGCACATCTCCTCGCCGACCGACCGCGACCTCTACCACTTCACCGTGCCCAATACGCCGGGCCAGAAGACCGCCGTGTCGATCCTGCTGTCGAACCTGCCCACGACTCCCGCGCCCGGGCTCGACGCCGACCTCGTGCTCTTCGGCCCGCCCGCGAACCCGCTGCGCAATGTCGCGCCCCAGCACCCGATCACGACGCTCGACGACAACGGGCTCAGCCTCTACCCCAACGGCGACCACCTCGCGCCCGACACCGTGCAGGACGTGCCGCTGACCGGGCCGAGCTACGCCCCCGGCGTGATCCAGGTGTCGGCGCAGCGCGGCACGGTCAACGAGGAGATCGACACCGGCACGCTGGCGCCCGGCGATTACGCAGTGCAGGTTTCGGGCTACAACGGCGAGTGGAGCACGCAGCCCTACGTGTTGCGTATGACGAGCTACACGTTCACGCCGCCGCAGTGCGCCGCTCCCGTCGCGCGCACGATGCCCGACGGCGGTCCTCTGCCCGACGTCACGACGCTCGGCAACAACCCGCACGTGTTGTTCCTGGTGCCCCAGCACCGCCTGTACCAGACCTACGGCGCGGCGCGGGTTGACGCACTCATCGCCAACGTGCAGACGCTCGCCACGCAGGTCGGCGGCACGATCCTCGCGGTCGACAATCCCGATACGACTGCTGCGGCGAAGTACAGCGCCTGGGACAACAACCGGTGCGATTTCAATGCCGCGAACGACGTGGTGCGCGAGATCGGTCACCAGATCGACGCGGCCCGCGCCGCGAACCCGGCGATCGACACCGTGGTGATCGTGGGTGACGACTCCATGGTTCCGATGGCTCGCGTACCCGACCGCACCCGTCTTGCCAACGAGAGCGGGTACGGCGGCGCGCTGCTGTCGCTGTCGAACGGCACGTTCTACGACAACGAGCTGTCGGCCGGACTCGGCGACGGCAACATCCTCACCGACGACGCGTACGGCACCGACCAGGGTGTATCGGTGAACGCGCACGAGCTGTTCGTGCCGAAGTGGGCAGTGGGACGCCTCGTCGAGACTCCCGAAGACATCAACGCGCAGATCAGCACCTATCTCAACAACAACGGCACGCTCGACCCGACCACGGCCCAGTCGGCCCTGGTGACCGGCGCCGACTTCATGAAGGACGGCGCGCAGGGCGTTGCCTCGGCGTTGGCGGCGAACAACCCCGCGGCAAGCGTCGACTCGTCGCTGATCAGCGACACGTGGAGCGCTTCCGACCTGCTCGGCAAGATGTTCCCGGCGGCCCCGGCGTCGTCGCCCGGCATCATCAGCTTCAACGGGCACTTCGACCAGACCCACATGCTCGCGGGCGACGGTCACACCGTCGTCAACAGCCAATCGCTCGCGCTCAACGCGAACCTGTCGAGGCTCGCGCGGCGCATGGTGTTCAGCATGGGGTGCCACTCGGGCTTGTCGGTCGACGACATCTCGATCGGTACGCAGTTCGACTGGCCGCAGGCGTTCACGGGTACGTCGCAGGGGGCGGAGTACGTCGGGAACACGGGCTTCGGCTACGGCGACGACACGAGCGTCGCCCTCGGCGAACGACTGGTCGGCTTGTACGCGCAGGCGCTCGATGGCAAGGTCAGCGTCGGTCGTGCGCTGATGCTCGCCAAGCAGAAGTACTTCGCGTCGACCGAGGTCGTGAACCCGTACGACGAGAAGGTGCTGCAGGAGTCGGTGTTCTACGGCCTGCCGCTCTACAACCTGGCTGCGCCGGTGAAGGCGGCCGCGTTCGTGCGCGGCACGGCCGCGCGCACCGTCTCGGCTCCGGCGCCGGCCGTGTCGATCGCGGGCACCGACCCGAAGACGGGCCTCGACATCGCCCCGATCGACCTCCGGCTGACCCTGCCCGGCGCGGGCAGCGGACCGTTGCCGTTCCACCGCAACGACTCGGCGCACGGGTCGTTCTTCGACGTGAACGGTGAGACGATCCAGGCGCAGTACCGGCCGATCGAACCGTCGACGACGGTCGATGTGACCCAACCCGATGGCAGCGGAGGTTTGGCGCGCCGCGCCAAGGGTGTGCTCATCACAGCGCTCGCGTCGGCCGACCTCGCCAACTTCGCGCCCGACTACTTCCTGCCGAAGCTCGACCAGCAGAACAACGAGCAGTTGCTCACACCGGTCGGCGACGCGGTGTTCCCGTCGGAGCTGTCGAACCTCACGACGTCGATCGGCGAGAACGGGTCACAGCAGCAGGTGACGTTCACCGCGGGCCAGTTCCGCGACCCGACCAACAACGGCAACGGCACGCAGCGCTTCTACTCGCACATCGGTGCCGTCGCGTTCTACGCGCGCCCGACCGACCCCGTCGTGACGACGCCGACGCAGATCCTGCAGAGCAAGGGCGAGATCGTGGGCGGCACCGCGGGCTTCACGATCACCACCGACGGCACCGCCAAGCGGGTCGTCGTGTTGTTCAAGGACCAGACCACCATCGGTGACTGGCAGAGCGCGGAGCTGACCCCGACGACGCAGCCCGACGGCTCGATCCGCTGGTGGGGCGGCGGCCCGGTCGCCACGAACGCGGTCGAGTTCATCGTCCAGGCCGTCAGCCAGTACGGCGACGTATCGCTCAGCAACAACAAGGTGGAGAACTTCGTCGCCCAGCCGGTGCCCGCCTCGAGCGCCGCGCTGCAGATCACGTTGACGCCGTCGGTGCCGAACTCCGGGTGGTTCGCGAGCCAGCCAGTCGTCGCGACCGTCACCGCACCGGCCGGTGCGGGCGTGAGCTACAG
>DATMUX010000614.1:0-4809 GCA_035563695.1 Acidimicrobiia bacterium | reverse complement strand
CCCGGAAGATCAGGTTGCCGAGCGTGCCCGGCGACAGCGTCCGCGAGCCGTTCGCCGGCACCGTCACGTCGTTGCCGCGACAGCTCGGCACCGTGAACGACGGCACGTGGGTCAGCGTCAGGGGTGCGCCGTATGCGCTCGGTCCCGAGCCGCCGGGCTGGACCACCAGCGGATCGCGGCCTCGCTGCACCACGTTCGCGAAGAGGTCGTAGATCTTGCAGGCGCCGCCGAGGTTCGACGCCGCGACGCGGTTGCCGACGAGCTGGGAGCCCGGGTCCATGACCGCGGGGTGGTTGTTGCAGATGTTCAGCGACGGGTCGTGTGAGTTCCCCGGGCCGTTGGTACCCACGTTGCCGCCGCTGACCACGCCGCGGCCGGCCGCCTCGGCGCCCTTGAAGTTGAGCGACGTGAAGCCGAACAGGGCGTACGTACGAAGGTCGGTCGACGGGCTGTTCGCCACACTGCCGGCGGGCAGGACCTGACAGAGCGCGGTTCCCGCGACGAAGGCGGCCGCGCCGGCCATCGCGCCGATGCGCGCGCGCACGCGCCACCGCGAGCGTCCTGCTCCTGCTCCCATGACAACCCGCTCCCCGAGCCGCCCGAGCCACCGGCCCGACCGCCTCCCTGAGCCCCCCACCGCGGGCGAGCCGCGGAACGCACCAATTCAATCACGCGCGGTGATACACGGTCAAATGGGAAGATGAGGCATGATACGCCCACACCATCTACCTATTCGGGGATCCGGGAGGCCAGGGCGCCGCGCACAGGCTCGGGGATCTCGACGGAGGCGGTGCCTCCGGGCACAACGGATACGTAGGTGATCACCCCGCGGCAAGCGGGCGTGCCGGCGACGGTCGCGCGGTAGCGCAGGTCGAACGACTTCGTCCCGAGCCGCACCGGTTCGACCACCACGTCGACCCAGTCGTCGAAGCGCGCCGGACCGGTCCATTCGAGCTCGGCGCGCACGAGCATCACGTCGAACTCGCCGATCCAGAAGTCGGCGCCGAAGCCGAGCGATCCCATGAATCGCGTACACGCCTCGTCGAAGTAGGTGAGCCAGTGCGCATTGAACACGACGCCTTGCCCGTCGACTTCCGCGTAACGCACCCGGATCCGGTGGGCGAACGGTTCCACGACGTGCTCGACCACCGCGTCAGCCCCGGAGCTCCGCCCCGTGCGCGCTCACCACGGCCTCGATGCATCGCCGGCGCCGCGCACCGACCTCCTCGTCGGTCAACGTGCGATCGACGGCCCGGAATCGTAATGCGAACGCGAGGCTGACCTTCCCGGGACCGAGTGTCTCGGAGCGGAACACGTCGAACAGCCGCGCCCGCTCGAGCACGTCACCTCCGGCTTCGACGAGCGTCGCGAGCAACGCCGCGGCCGGCACGCGTTCGTCGACGACGAACGCCAGGTCGATGTTCGATGCCGGGAACCGCGAGACGGGACGGGCGCGCCGCTCGGCGCGCCGTGCGGCGAGCAACCGGTCGACATCGAGCTCGCACGCGACGATCGGACCCTTCGCGTCGAGCGCACTGACGACCGCCGGTGCGACCTCGCCGATCGTGCCCGCGAGCTCGCCGTCGACGACGACTCGCGCGCCGCGCCCCGGATGCAAGCCGGGGAGCGCCGCGCCGTCGAGCCGCCAATCGGCGATGCGCAACTCGCCCATCAGAGCTTCGAGCACGGCGGTGGCATCGAACACGGTGACGGCGCGATCCGCGTCGTGTGGCCGCAGCAACAACTCGTGCGATCGCGCGAACGCGACATGCAGGCGTTCGGTGGGCAGGGGCCCGCCGCTTTCGGGCGCGTCGAACACCGTGCCCGCCTCGAAGAGCGCGACGTCGGACTCGCCGTGCGCGGCGTTGAACGCCACCGCCCGCAGCACGCCGGGGAGCAGCGCGGGACGCAGGATCGATTCCTCCGCCCGTAGCGGGTTCTCGACCTCGATGACAGCGTCCGTCGCGGCACCGGCGCGCTCCAGATCGTCGGGCGCGAGCAGCGGCAGCGTGTACGCCTCGTCGTAGCCGGCGCCGACGAGGACGTCGACGATGGTGCGGCGGTCACGTTGATGCGGGTGCAGCGCGCCGACCTTCTCGGGATTCGACGGCACGGTGCGCGTGATGTTGTCGAGGCCGATGCGCCGGGCGACCTCCTCGATGATGTCGATCTCGCGTTCCACATCGGGACGGAACGTCGGCGCGGTCGCGGTGCCACCGGCGACTTCGATACCGAGGGGCGCGAGGTACGCGGCGACGTCGGTCTCCGACAGCGTGGTGCCGAGCACCTGGTTCACGCGCGTCGTGCGCACCGCGATGCGCGCCCGGTCGATCGGCGTCGGGTAGACGTCGATCGCGGCGGCCGCGGGTTGCGCCGCCGCCACCTCCGCGAGGAGCTCCATCGCGCGCATCGCGCCCGTCGCCGCGCCGTTCGGATCGATCCCCCGCTCGAAGCGGGCGCTCGCCTCGCTGCGCAACCCGAGGCGCTTCGACGACTTCGCGATACCCGCGGCGTCGAAGTAGGCCGACTCGAGCAGGATCTCGGTGGTCGTGCCGGAGACCTCGGCCGCGGCGCCACCCATGATCCCCGCGATCGCCTGGGGTGCGCGTTCGCCGTCGCAGATCAACAGGTCGTCGCCGGTGAGCGTGCGCTCGACGCCGTCGAGCGTCGTCATCGTCTCGCCCGGCCCCGCGAGGCGCACGACGATGCCGCGCCCCGCGAGGCGCCCGAGATCGAAGGCGTGCAGCGGGCGGCAGCGTTCGAGCATCACGTAGTTCGTCACGTCGACGACGTTGCTGATCGGGCGCATCCCCGCGAGCGTCAGCCGCCGCTGCATCCACGCGGGCGACTCTCCCATGGTCACGCGCGCCACGAGCGCGACGAAGCGCGGGCAGCGGTCGGGGGCTTCGACGACGACGCGCGCACCGTCGAGCTCGTCGGCGAGCCGCTCCGGCTCGTGTTCGGAGATGCTGAACGGGAGGCCGAAGTGCGCGGCGAGCTCGCGCGCGATGCCCGCGATGCCCATCGCGTCCGGGCGGTTGGGCGTGATCGACAGGTCGAACACCACGTCGTCGAGACCGAGGACCTCGCGCACGTCGGTGCCGAGCGGCGCGTCGGGCGCGAGGGCGAGGATCCCGCTGTGGTCGTCGCCGAGACCCAGCTCGCGCGCCGAGCACAACATGCCTTCCGAGACGACGCCGCGAATCTTGCGGCGCTCGATCGTGAAGTCGCCGGGAAGGCGCGCACCGATGCGGGCGAAGGGCACGACCATGCCAGCCTCGATGTTGGGAGCACCGCACACGACCCGGAGCTGATCGCCGTCGCCGTACTCGACGTCGGCGAGCCGGATCCGGTCGGCGTCGGGGTGGGGCACGACGTCGAGGATGCGGGCCACGACCACGCCGTTGATGTCGCGGCCGGGCTCGTCGATCGCCTCGACCTCGAGGCCGAGCTGGTTCAGCGCCTCGGCGATGTCGGCCGGCGCGGCCTCGACCGGGGTGAGCTCACGGATCCACGACAGCGGAGCGCGCACTGGAGCGTCCTTCGGTCCTCAGAACTGACGGGCGAACCGCACGTCGCCGTCCCAGAGATTCTTCACGTGATCGACGCCGTAGAGGAGCTGGACGAGGCGATCGATGCCGAAGCCGAACGCGAAGCCGGTGTAACGCTCGGGGTCGATGTCGACGGCTCGGAAGACGTTCGGGTCGACCATGCCCGCGCCGCCGAGCTCGATCCAGCCCGTGCGCGAGCACACGGTGCAGCCCTCACCCCGGCAGAACACGCACGACATCGCGAATTCGACCGACGGCTCGGTGAACGGGAAGAACGACGGCAGGAACCGGGTGCGGATGTCGGCGCCGAACAGCGCGTGGATGAACGCCTCGATCGTGCCGAGCAGGTCGCCCAGCGTGATGCCCTCGTCGACGGCGAGACCTTCGATCTGGTGGAACACCGGCGAGTGCCGCGCGTCGAGCGTGTCGCGGCGGAACACGCGCCCGGGTGCGACGATGTAGATCGGCGGCCGCTGCGACTCCATGACACGCACCTGCACGGGCGACGTGTGCGTGCGCAGCAACACTTCTTCGGGTTGGCCGAGCCGGACGTAGAGCGTGTCCTGCATGGCGCGGGCCGGATGCCCGGGCGGGAAGTTCAGCGCTTCGAAGTTGTACCAGTCGAGCTCGACCTCGGGACCTTCGGCAATCCGGTAACCGAGGCCGACGAAGACGTCCTCGAGCTCGCGCCAGATGCGCGTGACCGGATGGAGGTGGCCGCGCACGTAGTCGCGCCCGCCGAGCGTGAGATCCAGCCGGTCGCGCGTCGCCGCGGTCTCGAGCGCGGCGGCTTCGAGCGCGGCGCGCCGTTCGGTGCCCGCGGCTTCGAGCGCGGCGCGCGCCGCCGACACGGCCTTGCCGACCGCGGCCCGGTCGGCGCCGTCGACCGTCTTGATCCCTTCGCGGATCTCGTTGAGCGGTGACGACTTCCCGAGGAGGCGCCGCTCGATGTCGTCGAGCTCGTCGAGCGAGCCCGCACCCGTGCACGCCTCGACGCCATCGCGGGCGATCGTCTCGGCGCGCGTCACCAGCTCGGCCGCGTTCACCGCGCCCTCCGCTGGCGTGCGGCCTCGAACGCGAGCACCGTTCCCGCCATCGCGAGGTTGATCGACTCCCCGGCGTGCATCGGGATCGTCACGTAGCCGTCGAGCGGAAGGCCGGGGTCGAGCCCACGCGTCTCGTGGCCGAGCACGAACGCGATCCGTTGGCCCAAGTCGACGCGCTCGGGCGCGGCGCCGCCGTGCGCGACCGCGCCGAG
>DATMUX010000613.1:0-4985 GCA_035563695.1 Acidimicrobiia bacterium | reverse complement strand
CGAGCCGCCCCTTCGTCGCCGTGAACCGGTCCTGCTCGAAGTACTCGCCGTCGAACGTGCCGTCGGTCTGGATTTCCTGCGAGGTGAGCGTCGGCTTGCCGTCCCGGGCGACGAAGACGCTGATCCCGACCCATGCCCGCGACTGCACGACGCGAGGTGACGCGGCGATCCGGGCCTCGGCCTCCGCATCCACGCCGCCGGTGCTCGTCACCGACATCGTGGACGCGTTCACGGAGCGCAGGAACCGGCTGTACGACGACTGCGTCCGCCGGGCGCCCGACACCGCCAGCAGTGCCGTCCCGGCGGTCAGCCCCAGCAACACGGCCACGCCCGCGTAACTGCGCCAGCGGCGCCGGATCTTGATGCCCGCGACGAGGCGCAAGAACGCGGCGACCACCATTGGGCGACCCAAATCGAAAACGGAACCCGCCGCAAGGGTGCCAGCCCCACCGAATTGCCGCGAGTCCGCACCCCTCACGCGCGCTTGTCATCGGCGCCCGGGTGGATCACCCTGGGAGAGGGACGACACGCGCTCGTCCGGAGCGGGCCGACACGGGCACCGAGCCGATGGGACGTCGCCCATGCGAGGTACGCCGGGCTCTTCCGAACTCGACGACGCCGCGAGCGGGACCGTCGCGACGCGCGGCGCAGCTCCCGACGTCGACACCGAAGCGGTCGTCGAGCTGGAGCACGCCCTCACGCGGCGCATCCTCGTGGCAACGGCGATCGCGATCCCGACATTCGTCGTGATCTGGATCGCCCTCGTCGGCATCGCGGTGGACGTGTCGGGCACCGGGTTCGAAGCTCCGGTCGGGATGGCCGTGGGTATCGGCGTGCTCTCGGGCGTCTTCTGGGGTGCGTGGGCCGGCTTCGCGACGTTCGCGCCGATGTTCGACGAGGCCGATCACGATCACGAGCGCGCCGTGGAGTGATCAGCCCGGCGGGACGACCGGCGGTCCGCCGTCGGGCGTGTAGACGAGCATGCCGTCGGGGCTGCCTTGCTGGGACGCGCCCGTGCCGAAGACGATGGCGTCGCCCGCGGTGGCGATCCCCGACCAGCACAGCGCGGGGAGCGCGATCCGGCGGAGCAGGCTTCCCGTGCGCGCGTCCCGGACGTCGATGGCGGCGAGGAGCCCGAGGCCGTTGAACGTCATGCCGCCGGCGACGGTGGTCGCCGCGAACGACGGGGCTTGCTTCGCCTGCCAGGACACGGCGCCGGTGCGCGCGTCGAAGCTGTGCACGCTCGGCTCCTGGATCGGGACGTCGCCCGCGGCGCCGGGATTGCAGACCTTGGGGCCGTTGCTCTCGAACCGGCCGAAGTCACCGAGCGCCGTGGAGCCATACACGCGTGTCCCGTCGTAGGCGGCGGTCGCGATGAAGCCGCCGGAGAAGCCGCCGAAGACGACGTTGGTCGACCAGCGCTTCGTGCCGTTCGCCGGGTCGAGCGAGTAGTAGGTGCCGTCCTTCCCGCCGACCCCCAGGAAGGTCGACGTGCCGGACGCGTCGAGGCCGACGTTCGGCGTCGCGCCGAAATCGAAGTCGCAGTGGTGGTCGGCGCGGGTGGGCCGGAACGACCAGGCGAGGTGCCCGTCGTGGACGTTCAACGCGAACACGGTCTCGTTGAGCGGCGGGGGGTTCGAGAAGTGGCAGTCCGACATGTCGAACACGACGAGCTGTTGGCCGGGGAGTACCGACCCGGACGACCACACGCCACCGCAGCCGTCGTCGCGCACCTTGCCGTTCGTGTCGATGTCGGTCTCGAAGGTCCAGCGCGTGCGGCCGGTGGTGACGTCGGCGGCGACGACGTAGCCGCGGTAGCCGCGATGACCGTCGGGGGTCACGCCGATGATCACCGCGCCGTCGACGACCACCGGCGACGAGAAGATGCGTGTGTCGTCGACCGCGGGTTGTGGTGGTTGTTCCGGCCGGCCGGTGAAGACGCGGCGCCAGAACACCGCGCCGGTCTCGGCATTCAACGCGTAGAGCGTGTACCCGCCGCCGAAGATCACGAGATCGGGATGCGTCGACGATGCGGGCTCGAACCACGCCGACGAGGTGACGAGGCCACCGTCGGAGTCGACGGGGCGCGGCTTCTGGCCGGGGCGGGGCTCGACCGCGGGCTGAGGTGAGAGCGCGAACTTCCAGCGCAATCGACCGGTGCGCAGATCGACCGCGTAGAAGTAGCCGTCCCACGAACCGGCATAGACCATCCCCTGCACAACGGTCGGCGTCGCGGTCACGGCGTCGCCGGTCGGGAAGAACCACGCGCGGGCGAGACGGCCGACGCTCGCGCGGTCGAGCGTCGTGCGGCCCGCGAACGTGTGCTGCGGATCGTGCCCGTAGGTCGGCCAGTCCCACGTGGAGATCCGGGTCCCGGTCACCGTTGCGGGCGGGGACGGCGACGTGCGCGGCGCCGCGTCGGACGTGCAGCCCGACGCCACGAGCAATGCCAGCGGCAGCGCGAGCGTGCGCGCGAACGCGCGACGCGCCGCCCGTGTTCGCGTCATGCGCCGCGTGTCGGGCACACTTGGTTCGGCGACGGCACGCACACGGTCACGCTCGTCGGAAAGTCGAGACCGTGCGCCAGCATGACCGGTTGATCGGGTTTGCCGTTCGTGAATCGGAACTGCAGCACGCGGCCCGCCTTCGACGCGGGCCCACATCCGACGAGCGGACTCTTGCAGTGGATGTGGATGTCCACCAGGTAGAGCGTGCCTTCGGGTCCGAACGCGATGCCGAACGGGTTGTACCCGTTCGGGTCACCGAGATGGGCCAGCGACTCACCCGGAATCGTCGCGTGGTCGGCCAGCCGGTGGCCGTTGTCGTCGAACCACGCGACCGCCGGATCGCCGAAGACGGTGTCGACGGCCCAGCAGTTGCACGAGGGATCGCGCGCGATCGACTGCGGGAAACCCAAGAAGGAGAGGTTCCCCTGGATGAACGTCGCCGGACTCACGCGACCCCGCGGATACATGTTGCCGGGGCATTCCGACGCGTCGGCCGGGAACTGCGCGTGGGCGAAGCGCAGGACCCGGCCCGCCGGAACCGACCCGACCGCGTTGCCGCCTTCGGGCACGTACAGGTCGTCATGCGCATCGACGGCCATGTCGCCCGGCTGGCGCAGGCCGCCGTGGCCGTCGACGTGGTGCGGACCGACTCCGCCGCTCGTCGGCCCGTACACGACGCAGGCCTGGTCGTAGCCCGGCGCGAACCACTCGATGAGGCGACCGTCGTCGGGTGACGGGAAGTCGCCTTGCGCGGTGCCGAGATCGGTCGCGAACACGTTGCCTTCGTGGTCGACCGCGCACCCGGTCATCGTTCCGTTGTCGTTGAACGTGGCGTGCGCCGCGTCGGGCGGGATGTCGCCGCCGACCGTCTGGCCCGGCATGTGGTACGGCCCCGGCACGTACAGCGAATGTCCCGTGAAGGATCCGTCGGGTCCGTACAACGCCTCGCCCACCGGCGGCTGCTTGTACGGCTTCTCGCTCCCGGGATTGTGCTGCGACGGCAACGTCGGGTTGTAGCCCACGACGAAACGGCCGTCGGGCAGTACGCACAGCTGCCCGTTCGGGTCCCACGGCGCGATCAGCTGAGACACACGCCCCGACGGCTCGCCGATCGAATCCTCTTCCTCGTTCTCGTCCCAGTAGACGTGATAACGATCAGCGGTGCGCGCCACCGTCGTCGCCGCGGGCGCCTCGGTCTTGCTGTCGCTCCCGGACGAGCAACCCGCCGCGATCGTCGACACCGCCAGCGCGACTGCGCCCGCGACCCACCTAGTACCCCGCATGACGAGGATTCTCGCTACCCCCGCGCGCCCCTGTCGAGCTCACGCAGAGCGCCGGACGGCAGCGCCGAGGTCTTCCCGCCGGCTGCTGATGACGATCACGCCGTCCGGGACCGGGTGCCGCTTCTGCCGGCGGCGCGCCGGCACCGCGGGCTCGTCGCGATGGCGGGGCAGGAGGAGCGGCACGAACAGCAGGGCCATGACGACCAGGCCGGAGCACAAGGCGGTGAGCATCGGCGCACCTTTCGCCGGGGCCCCGGCGCCGCCCGCCTCGAGACGATTGAACCGAGCCGGCCGGGCATCGGGCAGGGCCGAAAGGCGGTCGGCGGCGTCCGGAGGTCCCACGGCGCGGCGGCGCGGCGCGCTTGCGCTTGCTGCGAACGGCCACCCGACGTAGACACGCGGCGTGGTCGAGTACACCGATGAGGACCTCCGCAGCTCGCGTTTCGTGCGCGTCGATCTGAGCGGCAGCCGCCTGCACGGCGTGATGCTGCAGAACGTCAAGGTCACGGATGCGTGGGTGAACAACGTCGAGATCTCGTGCCTGCTCGGTTCGCTGATCGTGAACGAGGTCGACGTGAGCGAATACGTGCGCGCCGAACGCGACCGCCGTCATCCCGAGCTCCGCAAGCTGCGATCCACGAGTGTCGACGGGCTGCGCGACGCGTGGCGACTCATCGAAGAGAACGCGCACGCCACGCTCGATCGGGCCCGGTCGCTCCCGGAGGCGAAGCTGCACGAGTCGGTCGACGGCGAGTGGTCGTACATCGACACCCTCCGGCATCTCGTGTTCGCCACCGATCGCTGGATCACGGGCCCGGTGCTGAACGAGAAAGAGCCGCTGCACAGGCTCGGCATGCCGAACGACGATCTGGAGGAGTGGCGAGGATCGGCGCTCGACGTCGAGGCCACCCCCACGCTCACGGAGGTGCTCGACGCGCGCCGCCAACGTATGGACTCGGTGGCCGCGCTGCTGGAGCGCAGCAACGACGACGACATCCGGCAAACGGTCGCATCACCGAACGGTGGCACGACCTCGGTGATCGGCTGCGTTCAGGTCGTGCTCGGCGAGGAGTGGGCGCACAACCGCTACGCGAACCGCGACCTCGACGTCCTCGCCGCGTCCTGAGCCGGGGACTCGCGACGGCATGCGCTTCGGGAGCCACCTTCCCCAGTACGGCCGGGTCGCCGGTCCCGA
>DATMUX010000612.1:0-6359 GCA_035563695.1 Acidimicrobiia bacterium | reverse complement strand
GGGGAGTGATTGCTCCAACGTGATGGCGTCGACGTAGAGGTCGCCGAGGCGGGCGACGCGGTCGAGCACCGCCGCGGCTTCGAACGCGAGCGCCTCGCCGTCACCGTCGTCGTGTGCGGCCTCGACCTCCGACCATGCGAGCGGCGCCGACACCGTGGGCCGCTCGCGGACACGCAGCGAGTACACGCACACCGTCGTCTTGTGGCGATCGTTCTGGCTCCAGTCGATGAAGACCTTGCCGGTGCGCTTCTCCTTCGCCATGTCGACCAGCACCCGCTTGGGATCGCGCGACTCCAGCAGCTGGCCGAGCGCGAGCGCGAAGCGCTTCGTGTCGTCGTCGGTGGTCTCGGAGCGGACGAGCGGAACCGAGAGGTGCAGGCCCTTGCCGCCCGACGTCTTCACCACGCACTGCAGGTCGAGCTGCGCGAGCGTCGCTCGGAGCTCGAGCGCGACGCGGCAGCAGTCGACGATCGTCGCCGGTGGCCCCGGATCGAGGTCGAGCACCATCGCCGCCGGCCGGCCGGGATGTTCGACGGTCCACTGGTGCGTGTGGAGCTCGAGTGCGGCCAGGTTGGCGAGCCATACGAGGCCGGGCAGGTCGGCGACCAGGCAGCCCTTGGTTCCTCCCGTGGCCTCGAACCCCGGCGCGGTCGCGAGCCAGTCCGGGTGGTGCGGTGGGCAGCGCTTCTCGAAGAACCGGGTGCCGCCGGGCCCGTCGGGGGCCCGCACCAGGGTCGGCGGGCGGCCCGCGAGGTGCGGAAGCATCGCCGGGGCGACGCGCCGGTAGTAGTCGATGACGTCGGCCTTGCGGAACCCGGCCGCCGGGTACAGGACCTTGTCGAGATTCGACAGGGTCAGCGGTCGGCCGTCGATCTCGACCGGTGTGCCTTTGGCCATATCTAGACTCACCCTATGCCCAGTGCCATTTGGACCGGCTCGATCAGCTTCGGTCTCGTGCAGGTGCCCGTTCGTCTCGTGGGCGCGACCAAGAGCAGGGACGTGAGCTTCAACCAGCTCGAGGAGGGCACCGGCGCCCGCATCAGATACAAGAAGGTGTCCGACGCGACGGGCGAGGAGGTTCCCGCCGATCGCATCAAGCGCGGCTACGAGGTCTCGAAGGGCCGGTACGTGATGATCGAGCCCGACGAGCTCGAATCGTTGCGGCCGAAGGGATCGCACGCGATCGAGATCGAGGAGTTCGTCGATCTCGACGAGATCGACCCGTTGTACTTCGAGCAGCCCTATTACCTCGTCCCTGACGCGCGCGGCGTCAAGCCGTACAAGCTGCTCGTCGACGCGATGGCGGAGCTCAACAAGGTCGCGATCGGGCGGATCGTCGTACGCAGCAAGGAGCGGCTCGTCGCGATCCGCACCGTCGAGGGAGTGCTGTGCATCGAGACGATGCGTTACGCCGACGAGGTGCTGTCGCGTGACGAGCTCCTGCCCGCCGACGACGTCGAGCTCACCGAGCGGGAGCAGGCGATGGCGCGTCAGCTCGTCGAGTCGCTCGCAGTGGACCGGTTCGAGCCCGAGAAGTTCCACGACGAGTACCGCGAGCAGGTGCTCGACCTGATCGAGCGCAAGGCTGCGGGGGAGGCGATCGTCGCCGAGCCCGTCGTCGAGCCACCCGCGAAGGTGCTCGATCTCGTCGCCGCGTTGGAGGCGTCGCTCGAGAAGGCGCAAACGGCAAAGGCGCGCCACCCGAGCGCCGGCAAGGCCGCGACGGGCGGCTCGGTCGGGGCGGCCGACAAGGCGAAGAAGACCGCCGCCAAGCCCGCCGCGGTCAAGAAGACCGCGGCGAAGAAGCCGGCGGCGAAGAAGCGCAGCGCGTAGCTACGACGCGAGCCGGGCGGGGACCGTATGCCGACCCGGGCGTTCGGGCAGGGTATGTACGTGGGCGCGCGACTGCTCGTGCTCGTGATCGAGCCAGCCGCAGCGCTCGCACACGGGCGCGGCATCCGCGCCCGGCTCGAACGTGCCGCAGGCCTCCCACGAGCCGCTGACCAGGTCGTCTTCGCTGAGCTGCACCATGTTCAAGAGCTTGACACAAGGGTGTGACACCTACGCACGATGCCGTGAGCGAAGCCCATAACTCTTTGTCGCCCTCGCTACGGCCGGGGATACCCCGGCCGCTTCACGCTCGGGACTCCGGCCAGTTCGCTGCGCTCCTCCGTCGCTCCGCTCACGGCTTCGTGCATTCCCTGGGGGCTACTCGGGAGCCCGGCCGTCGACGGCGGCGATGGCGGCGAGGCGGACGCGTACGTCGTCGTCGCGCTTGCGCCGCTCGACGCTCTGGTCGGCGCGGCCGACGCCGATCTGGGCGAGCCCGCGCAGCGCGTAGTAGCGCACGCACGCGTCCTTGTCGACGAGCGCGCGCTCGAACAGCAGTCGCAGGTCCTCGCGTGCTACGTGCGACATCGCCTTGATCGCGGCGCGCCGGACGGCGCGCGACGAGTCCTCGAGCGCGCGGGTCCACGGCTTGCCGACGACCAGCGGGTCGGCCATCTCGAGCTTCGCGACCGCGAGACGCCGGAACGCGGCGTCGGGCGAGGTCGTTGCGTCCAGGATCCGCGCGAGATCACGCGGATCGTTGACGCTCAACCCGCCGATCTCGGCGATCGCGCGCTCGTACTGTCGATCGAGAGGGATGACACGCGGGGGAACGAACGCAGAGGTGACCGAATCGAAGACCTGGAGCAGCAACTCCTGCCACCCGCTCGGCTCGACGAGGGTCACGGACACGACGCCGAGCTCGATGCGTACTTGTTCGATCTCCTCGAACTCGCGGAACAGCGCCGCGACCGCAGCGGAGTTCCCCTGCTCGGCGCGCGTGAACCGTCCACGCGTGCTCGCGGTGCCCGGACCGGTCGCGAAGCGCAGCTCGGCCGGATTGCGGCCCGACTCGATGACGACGAACTCCTCGAACGTGTCGCCGAGCGTGCGCTCGTGCTCCGGGACGACGGGCTCGGGCTCGACGATCTCGGGAAGCTCGACCCCTTCGGGGAGCTCGGCGTCGACGTCGATCTTGAAATTCCCGCCGCGCCATCCGAACGCGAGGCGGATGTGTGGCGCGAGCTCTTCCTCCGTCCACCCCTCGCCCGGGCCGACGAGACCGGACAGGCCCGCGTCGTCTTCGACCGTCCACGGACCCTCCGAGAAGAACCGGCGCAGCTGGCCGCGCGCCCGGTCGACGAGGGTGATCGGCATGCGGCCGAACGAGGTCCGGGCGACGCGCTCCACCGCGGCCTGCGTGAGTCCCTCCCTGGCGATGAAGAGCCGCGCGGCATCACGCTCTTGGGCCACGGGCGGAAATCGTACGCTCCGTCAGACCTGGACCGAGTGACCGTCGCGCCACGCGCGCAACACCAGGTAGTGGCCCTTCAGCGCGGCATGTTCCCAGACGCCGAAGCCCATCTGGGTGCCCTCGTGACCCGACGTCGCAGGGAGTTGCTTCACGCGCTGCAGCCCGTCGGCGATGCCCGCGCGGGTCAGGTGCTCGGCCGCGGCGATCGCCTCGCCGAGCAGGCGTCCGATGTCGTAGGCCGCGCAGCCGATCGGTCCGGCGGCGGCCCGGCGCGACTTCTCCTGCAGCGCCGCGCGCCGGCGATTGTCGTCGGCGACGGTGTCGATGTACTCCCAACCGGCGTAGCCGTCGCGCCAATCGGGTCGCGCGTAGCCGAACATCAGCGCCGAGTTCGCGAGCACCGGAATGTCCCACTCGGACGACTGGCGCGCGAGCGCGACCGCCCGCGACGCTACCCCGAGCCCGAAGTACACGAGCACGTCGGGGCCCGATTCGCGCAGGCGCGCGAGCAGGGCTTCGGCGTTCTCGGCGAGCGGCGACACGCTCGCGGTGCCGGTGACCTCGAGCCCGAGGCGGGCGCGGGCCGCTTCGAAGCACTCGGCGTACCGCCGCCCGACGGGCGACTGGTCGAACAGCACCGCGGCGCGCCGCAGCCCGCGCTCGACCATGCGGGCCGCGAGCACGGGAGGCTCCTCCTCGAGTGAGCCGACCTGGTAGTGGAACATCCACTGCGAGCGAGTGCGCTCACCGCCGGAGTAGTTGATTGCCGGGACGCGAGCCTCGTCGCACAGCGGCGCGACGATGAGCGCGTTGTCGGAGATCGACGGGCCCGCGATCGCAATTACGCCCTCGTCGACCAGCTCGCGGAAGCCGCGTACGACGTCGGCCTCGCTGCCCGACGGCAACCCGCGCGTCTGTCGCTCGACCAGCTCGACGGCGCGGTCGAGGCGGCCGGTTGCGGCGACGTCGTCGATGCCGAGCTGCAGCGTCGACGCGAACAGGTCGTCGGCCTGCGGGAAGTCGTAGAGCAGCCCGATGCGGATCGGGAGGGCGGTTGTGTCGGCCATGTCGCTATCTTTCCACGATGCTCCGCGACGAGATCGAGCGGGTTGCCGGCGACGTGATCCATGCGGCGTGGACCGGCGTGACGCGGCTCGGCGCGATCGGCCCGCGCCATCGCCGAGCCCGCGCGTTCGGGCGCTTCGGCGACGGCAGCATGATCGCGTTCCCACAGTCGGTGATCTTCGGCGAGGGCCGCATCGCGATCGGTACCGGTACCACGATCGGGCCGCTCGCGAGCCTTTCCGCCGGCATGCCGTCGCAGGCGGATGTGCGCGGGGCGCCGGTGATCACGATCGGGGACCGCTGCATGCTGGGCAAGGGCATCGGCATCGTGGGTCATGAGCGCATCGACATCGGCGACGACATCTGGACCGGCCACTACGTGTACATCAGCGACCAGAACCACGGCTACGAGGATCTGGAATCGCCGATCGGTACGCAGATGTGGCGCAACGAACCGGTTTCGATCGGGCGCGGCAGCTGGCTCGGCCACGGCGCGGTCGTGCTACCCGGCTCGCGCATCGGGTGTCACGTCGTGGTCGCGGCCGGCGCGGTCGTCGCCGGCATCGAAGTGCCCGACAACTGCGTCGTTGCGGGCGTGCCCGCGCGCGTCGTCCGCCGCTACGTCGCGGGTGAGGGTTGGGTCACGGGGCGCTGACGTGGTTTCGCGCTCGAGGAGCCCCGGAAACCGGGGCTGAGCGAGCAATGAACCGGGATGGGTCCGCTGCGGGTCAGCGCGCTCGTCGCGGCCGTCGCGCGGACAGCAGCAGGGCCGCGCCGGCCGTCACGCACACGCCCGCGCCCAGGACGAGCGCGGCCGGCGAGGCGCCGGTGTGCGGGAGCGCGCCCGTGACGGTGAACGCGACGAGCTCGTAGTCAACGAGCGCGCCTTCGGCTTGCGCACTGGCGACGCACGTCGCGTGCAACTGCGCGGGACCGGGCGAGGCACCGGCATCGATCGTGAACGAAGCCTGCCACGTGCCGTCACTCGACACCGCGCTCTCGCCGCTCCCGAGTGACTGGCTGTCGCGCGAGAGGCCCACACGAACGAGCGGAGATCCCTGCACGCCGCTGGGAAGCGTGCACGGCGTCACCGACCGCAGCGTGATCACCGAGCCCGGCGCCGCCGAGGTGCTGCCGGCTTGGAACGTCCCCGATTGCGCGTGGGCCGCGGCGGCGGAACCGAGCACGACCCCGATTCCCAATGACGCACACGCGGCTGCCTTCATCCATCTCGCCATCGAAGTTCCCCCTTGCGCCCACGGCGCCAATCCCGACACGGCGCGTGGATTCTGCCCCATCGCGCCGCGATGTCGGGCGATGCTCCGTTGGACCTGCCGGGACGGCCTCTATGCGGCGGTGTCGCCCCGCCAGGTGGGCCAGCCCAGGAGTTGCGGGCGCTCGTGCACCCAGGCCCGGGCGTCGTCTCCGATCTCGGTGGTGATGAGCGCCTCGAGCTTGGCGCAGTATCCGGCGACGAGCTCGCGGTGTGCGGGGTCGAGCGCGAGGTTGGTGACTTCGGCCGGATCGGTCGCCCGGTCGTACAGCACGACGTCGTTGCTCGCGAACAGCGCGTCGACATCGGAAGGACGGTTCGGTTCGAGCGGCGAGAAGTACCTGCCGAAGGTGTAACGCTCGTCGGTGTAGCCGCGCAGGAAACCACGCTTGGTCCAGTCGGGCCGAAGGTCGCCCGATTGGAGCCGTTGCGCCACGTCCACATCGGCGAAGTGCCTCCAGAACGATGCATCGAGCGTGAGCACCGACTCGACCGCGGTGAGGACGCCATCTCGCACGCGCCGGTTCTCGAGCGCGGGCACCAGCGAGCGGCCGTGCAGCTCCGGGAACCGGGTTCTCGTAGTCGCGTCGTCGACCCCCGCGAACGCGAGCAGCGTCGGCGCGAGGTCGACGGCCGATGCCAGGGAGGTCGATTCGGTGCCACCGCCGACGTCGGGGTGCCGAACGACGAGTGGGACGTGGAAGTTCTCGTCGTAGA